>JAZSAO010000183.1:0-3390 GCA_045601945.1 Faecousia sp.
TTAAGTTAGAGCCGGTGGCGCCATCCAGAAGAATAGGGCCATTGGTAAAAAGATTGTAAAATTCCTCTTTTGTCATTGAAAATCATTCCTTTCCATGATACTACTATTCTACAGCCTTTTTTTCTCTATTGCAAGAACTCTTTTTATATGTTATACTGTTAAAAGTATTTTTTAAAAAACTTAGGAGGATATTCATGAAGCAAACTGTTCTAAAGAAGTATGCAAAGCTGATTGCAACTGTAGGCGTTAATGTTCAAAAGGGTCAGGAGGTCTTTGTCAATGCAGACCTGGATCAGCCGGAATTTGTTTACATGGTTGTGGAAGAATGCTACCGCGCCGGTGCAAAGAAGGTTGTTGTAGATTGGAACTATCAGCCCCTCACCAAGCTGACCTATCGCTGGCGTACCAATAAGACACTGGCAACCATGGACGAGTACGAAGAAGCCCGTTGGAAGCACATGGCCGACAAGCTGCCCTGCCGGATCTATCTGGTATCCGAGGATCCCGATGGCCTGAAGGGCATCAATCAGGAAAAGATGGCAAAGGCCGCTCAGGCTCGCTATAAGATCATTAAGCCCTACCGTGAACAGATGGAGAATAAGTATCAGTGGTGCATTGCCGCTGTTCCCGGCGCCGCATGGGCAAAGAAGCTGTTCCCCAAACTGTCTAAGGCACAGGCCATTGAAAAGCTGTGGGAAGCGATTCTGGATGCATCCCGTGTGAACGAAGATCCCATCGAGGCATGGAAGGAGCATAATGCAGATCTGCAAAAGCGTTGCGCTTATCTGAATTCTCTGGGCATTGAAACTCTGGAATACCGCAGTTCCAACGGTACCAATTTCCGTGTTGGTATGATGGAACTGGGCGAGTTCAAGGGTGGTGGAGACACCTCCTTGCAGGGTATTTACTTTAACCCCAACATTCCCACCGAGGAATGCTTCATTTCTCCTAAAAAGGGGCAGGCAGAAGGCATTGTTTATTCCACCAAGCCCCTGTCTTACAACGGACAGCTCATTGAGAACTTCTCTATCCGCTTTGAGGGCGGTAAGGCTGTAGAGGTTCACGCAGAGAAGAACGAGGAACTCTTGAAGCAGCTGATCTCCATGGACGAGGGTGCTGCTTACTTGGGCGAATGTGCACTGGTTCCCTACAACTCTCCCATTCAGAATTCCGGTCTCCTGTTCTACAATACCCTCTTTGACGAGAATGCCGCTTGCCATTTGGCACTGGGCAAGGGTTTTGCAGATACCATTCAGGGCTTTGAGAACCGCACTTTGGAGGAATGCAGAGAAATGGGTCTCAACGAGTCCATGGTCCACGAGGACTTTATGATCGGCGCAGAAGATCTGGATATTGATGCCCATACGCGTGACGGCAAGATCGTTCCCATTTTCCGCAATGGTAACTGGGCATTTTGATTGATTCGGTTCATATAGATACAGAATCGGTGATATACTGTTCAGAGGTGATAAAATGAACTTCTATACAAAATCCTCTCAAGAGGTTCTTGCGGAGTTGAATAGCAAGGAAGGCGGCCTTTCTTTGCAGGAGGTCACCGCCCGACAGGAAAAATATGGGCCTAATGAATTGCAACAAGCCAAAAAGAAAACCAATTTTCAGCGTTTTTTAGACCAGTTTAAGGATGCAATGATTA
Source organism: Faecousia sp. (assembly GCA_045601945.1). Classification (GTDB taxonomy): domain Bacteria; phylum Bacillota; class Clostridia; order Oscillospirales; family Oscillospiraceae; genus JAZOXB01. The sequence continues at coordinate 1,655 of JAZSAO010000183.1, forward strand.
TTATCCTGCTGGTAGCGGCTGCCATTTCCTTTGTGATTGCCTGTGTAGAGGGCAATCCCAAAGAGTTTTTTGAGCCGGGGCTGATCCTGTTGATCGTTGTTCTGAACGCCGTTATGGGTGTGATGCAGGAAAGTAAGGCCGAAAAAGCACTGGAAGCACTGAAAAGCATGTCTGCACCTCATTCCCGTGTAATCCGCAATGGGGAAGAACAGGTGATTGAGTCTTCACAACTTGTCCCCGGTGATGTGATTCGACTGGAAGCCGGCGACTTTGTTCCTGCAGATGCACGTCTTCTGAAGAGTGTTAATCTGAAGTCTGAGGAATCCGCTCTTACCGGCGAATCCGTTCCTTCCGACAAGGATGCGGATGCAGTAATCGAAGAAAAGGCTCCTTTGGGAGACCGCAGTAATATGATCTACTCCGGTTGCAGCATCAGCTACGGTACAGCTACCGCAGTGGTTACCGCTACCGGCATGGATACGGAAATGGGCAAGATTGCGAACCTTCTTTCCGGAGAGCAGGATGCCCAGACCCCTTTGCAGAAAAAGCTGGCACAGCTTGGTAAGTACTTGGGCTTCCTTGCGCTGGGCGTATGTGCCATTATTTTTGTCATCGGTCTGGTTGCGAAGCTGCCTGTTATGGAGATTTTTATGACGGCCGTTTCTTTGGCAGTTTCCGCCATTCCCGAAGGTCTGCCTGCAATCGTTACCATCGTACTGTCCATCGGTGTTCAGCGTTTGGCAAAGCAGAATGCAGTTATCCGCAGACTCCCCGCTGTTGAGACTCTGGGTGGTGCATCCATTATCTGCTCCGATAAGACGGGCACCTTGACCCAGAATCGCATGACCCTTATGAAGGCCTATACGGAAAATGCTAACGAGGACATCAGCCGCGAAAACTCTAAGGAAATCCGCAAACTCCTTGCTTATGCAACCCTGTGCTGTGACGGCTCTATTCGTTTCGAAAACGGTCAGGTACAGCACATTGGCGATCCTACGGAAACCGCTATTATTCTGGGCGCTCACAATAACGGTATGACACAGGCGGACCTGAACAGCCGTTTCCCCCGCGTAGCGGAGCTTCCCTTTGACTCTGATCGTAAGCTTATGACCTCCGTCAATAAGGTAGACGGAAAGCTGCTGGTTATCGTCAAGGGCGCTGTAGATATGATGATGCCCCGCTGCATCAAGGGCGATCTGGAAAAGGCAAAGAAAATAAACGAGGAAATGAGTTCTTGTGCTCTCCGCGTCATTGCCGTATCCTATAAGGAAATCGACGAACTGCCCGAAGATCTGAGCACTCTGGAACAGGGACTGACCTTTATGGGTCTCCTTGGTATGATCGATCCTCCCAGACCGGAAGCTGCCGAGGCTGTCCGCACCTGTCTCCGTGCAGGCATCAAGCCTGTTATGATCACCGGTGACCATGTTGTGACTGCTTCTGCCATTGCTAAGGCACTGGGGATCCTCCAGCCCGGTCAGAGAGCCATTACCGGTGCGGAACTGGATGCTATGACCGATGCAGAACTGGATGCACAGGTAGAGAAGATCTCTGTCTACGCCCGTGTTTCTCCCGAAAATAAGATCCGCATCGTCAAGGCATGGCAGCGGAAGGATCAGGTTGTCTCTATGACCGGTGACGGTGTCAACGACGCTCCCGCTCTGAAGGCTGCAGATATCGGTTGTGCTATGGGCATTACCGGTACCGATGTTGCCAAGGGTGCGTCCGATATGACC
>JAZSAO010000184.1:0-4073 GCA_045601945.1 Faecousia sp.
AAGAACAAAGGAATGATTCGTTTCATGTTTTTTCCTCCTTGTTTCGGGACACTCCTATGCCCCTATTATGAATTATAGTCTTTCCACTATAGCTTGTCAATCATTTTCCGCCGGGAATGCAGTATAATGGGAAAATAAAATGCCTGAAAACGGAGAAGAAATCTTCGTTTTCGGGCATTTTCTGTAAGTTATTTGAGGAATCCTCCGTAGAGGATGATGAATCCGGCGAAGGAAATCACGGCTCCGCAGATGATCCATTCGATCAGGATGAAAAAGCGATTCCTATTTGGATCTTTGGAACGGGGCGTGGTGCAATAGCGTCCGATGTTGCTTGCGATCATCAGCAGACCACCTAACATGGCGGTCAGTCCTACGATCGTTGCGGCAGTCGTTCCTGTGAAGTCTATGATTTTAAACAGGAGCAGGGACACAATGGCAACTGCAACAGCCAGGATAGAAAGGTAGAATAGAGTCCGAAATATGCTATGGGTTTTTGACATTGCATTCTCCTTTTGGTCAGAGAAAAATCAGATGATCTTCTCTAAGAGGGCGGCGCAGCCACGGTCTACGTCATTTTCTGTAGCGCGGAAGTCTCGGGTGTACCAAGGGTCTGCTACATCACGGCAATCTCCGGTGTGATCCATGAGGAGGGATATCTTGCCTTCGGGATCGCCGCCGAATTGACGGAGCATGGAGCGGAGATTGTTCTGATCCATGCCAACGATATAGTCAAAACGGTTGTAGTCCTCGTTAGTGAGCCGACGGGCAGTCTTACCGTCGGTGGAAATGCCACGCTCTGCCAACAGCTTCCGTACAGGGGGATAAACGGGATTTCCCAGTTCGTCGGAGCAGGTGGCGGCGGATTCGATGTGGAAGGCATGGGACAAGCCCTTCTTTTCCACTAATTCTTTCATAACAAACTCTGCCATAGGGGAACGGCAGATATTTCCTAAGCAAACGAATAAAATGCGGGTCATAGTACCTCCAGAACAATTAGGCTTTCTGCTTCGACTCGGAAGCGGATATTTTTACCGGCAAAACTCATGCCGTAGATCCGCTGCGGATCCTTCTGGTAAGAGGGTCTGGGATCATGGGACAGGAGGTCCAATGCTGTCTGTCTCCGATCCTTCGGTAGTTTTTCCAGTTCCGATTCCGGAAATTCAACCCGTAGCAGATAGTTGGATGCATTGGTGGTAAAGCCACCTAAGGCATCGGGCTGACAATCTGCATAGGGGATATAGGGTTTAATATCATAAATGGGCGTGCCGTCCATAAGGTCTGCACCGGCAACTACCAGAACAGGGCCGTCTTTTCCCTGCTCTACACCAACAAGGCGAACGCAGGACAGCCCTACGGGATTGGGACGGAAAGGGGAACGGGTGGCGAAGACACCCAGTCGGGTGTTGCCTCCTAAGCGAGGGGGGCGAACCGTGGGGGACCAAGGCTTTCCCACAGATTCGGAAAACTCCCAGATCAGCCACAGGTGAGAAAAGCCCTCGATCCCACGGAGCGCATCGGGATTGCGGAACTCCGGAGCAAAGACGATACGGGATACAAGGGAATCTACCAAACCGCTCTGACGGGGGATCCCGAATTTGTCGGGAAAATCACTTTGAATATAAGCAATGTGCTTCATAATTTTACCTCAAAGCTGAGAGAAAATATTTCCCAGGGAATCATGGATCACCAAATTTGCCACACTGTCATAGGGGGTCTCGTCCCGATTGATGAGAACCAAACGGTTGCCCCGATAATATTGCAGAAGTCCTGCAGCGGGGTAGACTGTTAGGCTGGTGCCGCCTACGATCAATAGGTCTGCATTGGCAATGGCATGGATGGCATGATTGACAGTTTCGTCGTCTAAGCCCTCTTCGTACAACACTACATCGGGTTTTACGATACCACCGCAATCGCAAATGGGAATATCTTTTGCATTTTTCACGAATTCGGCAGAGTGAGGCTTTCTGCATCTCACGCAGTAATTCCGCAGGACACTGCCGTGGAGTTCATAGACGGTTTTACTTCCGGCTTTTTGGTGGAGGCCGTCAATATTCTGGGTCACAACAGCCGCAAGGTGTCCTTCCTGTTCCAGACGAGCCAGAACCTTATGGGTAACGTTGGGTTCAAAGCCTAAGGGCATCATTTTCTCCCGATAAAAGCGGAAGAAGTAAGAAGGATCCTTGAGGTAAAAACTGTGGGAGATAATCTGTTCCGGGGGATATTCAAACTTCTGGTGATACAGACCGTCTACACTGCGGAAGTCCGGGATCCCGGATTCTGTGGATACACCGGCGCCTCCAAAGAATACGGCCTTACGACTTTCCTTGATCCATTCTTTCAGCGTCTTCATCTGCGATCTCCTTTAGGATCTTTTTATCCTCTTTGGTAGTGAAAACCAATTTTTCGTACATATCAGGACGTCTTTCCCGAGTGCGGAGGAGGGATTGCTTCCGTCTCCAGCGGGCAACTTTAGCATGGTCTCCCGATAGGAGAATGGGAGGAACCTCTCGATCATGCCACACAGCGGGACGGGAATACTGGGGATATTCCAAGGTGCCGTCCCAATGGCTCTCGTCTTCGAAACAGGAGGCATCGGACAGAACACCGGGGACAAGACGGCAGACGGAGTCTGCAATGGCCATAGCGGGGATCTCTCCTCCGGTGAGAACAAAATCTCCGATGGACATTTCTTCGTCTACACATTCATCAATAAACCGCTGATCGATGCCCTCGTAATGGCCGCAAACCAGAATGATATTATCCATTTTGGCAAGGCGCTTGGCATCGGCTTGCTTAAAGACCTTTCCGCAGGGGCTGAGGTAAATGGTGTGAACGGGGCCGCCGGCTTCATCACAGGCATGGCACCATGTATGATACAGGGGATCTGCCTGCATGACCGCACCCTGACCACCGCCATAGGGGTAGTCGTCTACCTGATTCTGCTTATTGGTGGTATAGTCACGGATCTGGTGGGTCTCAATGCGGATGATGCCTCGTTCCTGGGCTCTGCCTAAGATGGACTCATTCATCAGATCCCCGACGGTATCGGGGAAGAGCGTCAAAATATCAATTCGCATCGGTTTCAAATCCTTCGATCAGGTGGACACGGACAAAGCCCTCTTCCACATTGATCTCCTTTACAAATTCCTTGACTGCAGGGATCATATATTTCTTTTCGCCGTGGATCACATAAACATCACTTGCGGGCATGGTGAGAACATCCTTGATCTTACCGATTTCTTCCCCTTCTTCCGTAATGACCTTGCAACCTAAGAGATCTGCAATGAATACGGTGCCTTTGGGGAGTTTGACTTTATTGCGGTCGATACAAACGGTTTTGCCACGGAGGCGAATAGCGGTTTCGGGATCATCTATGCCTTCTAACTTGGCAAGAACACAGGTTTTGTGGATACGGGAACTTTGTACGGCAACTGCCTTTCCGTCAATATAAAATTCGCGGAATTTCAGCAGGAATTCGGGACCGTCTGCCCATGGGAGGATCTTGACTTCGCCTTGAATGCCGTGAGCGCTGACGATTTCACCGGTTTCTAATAATTGTAATTCCATAGGGACCTCACAGTTTCTCATAGGTTTTTTCCAAGAAACGTTCTGCCTTAATGATAAAACGCTCATGGACAGCATTGCCGATCTCGCCTGCTTCGTCGTAGGCCTTAATGGAGAAGGTGACCTTGCGACCTTCTACAGCGGTGACTTCTGATTCTGCACGGACTTCCATACCCACGGGGGTGGCGGAAATATGGTTGACCTGCATCATGGTGCCTACGGAGCTTTCACCGGGAGCAAGGAAGGGCGCAATGGATTCACAGGCGGCACCTTCCATAAGAGCAACCATACAGGGGGTGGCATAAACCAGCAGGTCTCCGGAGCCGACGATCTTGGCGGTATCTTCTTGTTCTACTAAGGCTTCTGCAAAGCCTTTTGTTCCGATTTCGATAGCCATTTATAGTATACCTGACCTTTCATACTTATTCTACTATATCATACCAAATTCCGCGGCCCAGGTCAACAGTAAAAATAATGATTGCGATTTTTCAAAAAAATGGTATAATGTG
>JAZSAO010000185.1:0-2846 GCA_045601945.1 Faecousia sp.
AAAACCATTTTATCGCAGGATAAATATCCTGCACCGCCTTAGGCGGAAGAAACAGTATTACAGGTTATTTCTTGGCGGCAAAGCCGCCATGCCGCTTATTAGCGGCATAATAAAACGGTTAATCCGTTTTATTAGAAATAAGTATTAGATTAAAATTCAGGACCCTGATAGGAATCTTGATCCGCAGAGGCGGAATAGGATTGCTGGGAGTGGGCATCTTGTTGCGGTGCGATAGGTGCACCGGTGAAGGGATCAAACTGCGCATCGGTCATTTGGATCCGGGATGCATTTCTTTCGAACTCTTGCCCTTTTTTGAATAGATAGAAAAACAGACCTGACAAAAGGATCATGAGGCCACCGAAAATAAACTGGGGCACGGGGGCTTTGGAGGCAGAGGCATATTCCTCTCTTTCGTCACAAACATAATGGAAATGCAGTCCGGTATCCCTGATGCTGAGAGATCCGAGATAAGGTGCATTGATAGAACTGAAATCGGCGAGACACTCTTCGTAGTATTGCTTCATGGTAGCATCCACAGAGGCTACGGCCTTTGCACGGAAGCAACCGCTCATAAACATATCTGCTTCTTCGTAGTTGTTAGCCAGTGAGGTAGCTTTCCAGTCTTTGCTGTTATCGAAATAGAGGGAAACGGTACAGAGATCTCCGTTTTTGTCTGTAAAATAAGCCAGATAGTAGGAACCGGAATAAGTGGTGCCGGTCATGGAGCCGTATTTCCAGACGACACATAAGTCTTGAATGTAGTAAGACTGATCTTTGGTGATTTGGGGATAGGTAAGGCTTTCACCGTCTACGAGGGGAGGAGGAGAGCGAAAGCCCGCGATTGTGACAAACAGACCGACCATAAGAAATACAATTGCTATCAGAATAAATGTTTTGCTTCCGCGCATGGTATACACTCCTATACAATACTATTATGTGTAATGCTGTGTAAATATCCTGTTTGTAGAGATCAGCACAGGGATCTTGCTCTGGCGAACTTGCTGTAGGGCTGTTCTTTCAAATTATAAAGTTTGCAAAGCAACGCTGCAAAGCGAGTCATCTCTGTGGGTTCTCCGTAATAAAGTTCCAGTTCCAACTCTAAGATGGGAAGGGTACCTTTGGGGCCGAACACATGACCTTGGTCGATGGCAACCTCTGCACGGCTTCCATCGGGGAATGTGATCATGGCGCAACGTCGGAGAAACGCAGCGCCACAGATCGGTGCTACAGAAGAAGCACTATAATGGAGCAATAACTCCTCCGGTGCGCCTTGCTGAATGAGTGCCTTGATGGCGTCGGTATTTAAAGCCGGGGCGGAAATCTGCCATTCGTTTCTGCTGTGAGACACACTGCCGGGGGTTTTGAGACAGACCACGCTTTCTTCTCCTCCCAGTCGAGGGCGGAGAGTCCAACGAAGACGAGAGAAAACTCGATCTGCACTGTCGTAATAGGTGGTTTTCATAAGCATTTGTCCCAAGGGTTCTTCCAGTAGGGCGGTGATCTCAGAAGCGGACAGGAGTTCTTGCATACGCTCTTCGGAAGGGATTTGTAGCTTATATTCTAATTCAAGTGCCATCTTCTGACCTCCTTAGATAATGAAATTTGCATTTACATCATATCATAGTGCTGTGGTCTTGTCAACGAAAAGAAAGTCCTCCTTGTCCCCTTTGCCGACAAAATAATCTATAGAAAAATGGTACAATCAAGTCATTGGGGAAGGAGGACACAGTAGAATGGATCAAGTGCAAATTGCGAACAGAAACAGGAAGATACTGAGACAAAAGCGGCTGGAAACCATACGAAAATCTGTTCTCAGCGGATTGGAGGCTTTGGTTCTCGGTGGCGGTACATTTATGGGACAAGCCCTGCCTCTGGGAGCCTGTTTTGTTGCGGCGCAGTCACCGAGTGTACAAGCCGTCGGTACAACGATTGGCGCCATAGTCGGATATTTTCTCCGTTGTGAACCTGCGGAGGCTGTGGAGTACACAGCGGTTTCCCTTTTGATGCTTTTTACATTGTTTTTATTTCAGGGAACAGAGTTGGCTACATACGCGTGGTTTATGCCGCTGTGCTGCAGCCTGACCTGTGCTGTTATGGGTGGCGTGGGTTTGTTGGGTTCCGGGGAGAATGTCATTCTTCCGTGGCTTGGAAAAGCAGTGCTTGGTTCCCTTGGCACCTACGTTTTTCGAAAGACTATGGAAGAATCGGGGAAATATCGAATTTTGTTTTCCGGAGCAATCGTCTTTAGCTTGGCGGGGCTGGGGAGACACATAGACATAGGGCTCTTGGTGGGAACGGCTATATCAGCGATGTCGGGGAGTCTTCTTACAGCGGCTGTAATGGGAATTGCTCTGGATCTGGGAACCGACGGTTTTTCTTATATGACTGTTGCAATGGTCTTTCCCGGGGTGGTCTGCAGGGTGTTTGCTATAAGAAAACCGTGGGTTACCACGATTTTGTATGGGATCTTGCCTTGGGGTGCGGTGATGCTGTTGGGAGAGGGGGAACTTCCACGGATTGCCGGTGTGGCAATTGGGGCCTGTATAGGACGAATTTTCATAAGACCGTCTGTTCCAAAACCGGCAATAGAAGTGAACGAAGAAAAGAAACATGGGGGAACGCATGGACGGGTGGCAGCTGTTCTGGATGCTTTAAGACAGGAACTTCCTATGATCCCTATTGGGCAGGGGAGAGAAGCGGAGCAGATCTATGATGCCGTTGGAGAAAGGATCTGCAGGACCTGTGCCCGTTATGGCTATTGCTGGGAGATGGAAGGGGCACAGACATATGAAAACCTTTCTGCAGCTGCCCCACATATTTTGAAACGTGGAGTTGCGAGAGAAGAG
>JAZSAO010000186.1:0-5185 GCA_045601945.1 Faecousia sp.
GGGAGTGGTTTCGGACAGAGAACAATTGTGGCAGCCGATGGTATGGATCTGATCGTCAAGGTTTGTGTAAGTGTAACTGTGACCGGTTGCAGGGAGCACTTCCTGCGCAGTGAGAACTGTGTTACATACAGAGCAGTGCTTGCCTTCCGTGAGACCGGTTGCGGTGCAGGTAGGATCTACCGCCTTGTCGATCACCTCAGTGTGTCCCTTTGCAGAGATCTCTTCCTGTGCAGCGAGAACTGCAGAACAGACAGAGCAGTGCTTGCCTTCCGTCAGGCCTGTTGCGGTACAGTTGGGAGCAACCGCCTTGTCGATCACCTCGGTGTGTCCCGTTGCCGGAATAACTGTCTGAGCAACAAGAACTGTGCTACATACAGAACAATGTTTTCCTTCGGTCTTGCCGGTTGCGGTGCAGGTTGCGGCAACAGCTTTGTCGATCACCTCAGTATGTCCCTTGGCATTTACATAGTTGCCTTTGTAGCTATTGGAGCAACGAGAGCAGGTGTAGGTAGTGTACCCCTGTGCAGTACAGGTAGGAGCTGTAACCTTGGTGGTATAGTTATGTCCCAAAGCTGCAACGGTCTCTGTCTTTGTCGCCTTACAAGCGGTGCAAGTATAGGTCTTGACGCCTTCTGCATTACATGTGGACGCTGTGGTGATTTTGCCGCTGTCCCAGTTGTGGGCTTCGGACTTGCTGTAGCCACAGGAACAGGTAGCCTTGTGGTTAGTGGCATCTACCTTGGCGTAGGTATAGCTGTGGGCTGTAGCGGTATAGGTTGCGGTAATGGTAGTGTTTGCGGTAATGTTGGTCAGAGCCTTGTCCCAACCCTTGAAGGTGTAGTGATTTGTGGCATCGGCCGCCTTAGTGGGAGTGGCTCCGGTGTAGGTTGCAGCTTCTCCCTTGTTGACCAGCTGGGTTGCAAGGGTCTTCCCTGCCCCATCCTTAAAGGTGACGGTATAAGCAGGGGTAGGCAGGTCTGCCAGCGTTCCTACATACATATAGTCAATGGTCACAGTACCTAAGTTGGCAGGATCGCTACTCTTAATGTTCATAAAACGAACACCCAAGGAGGTAATCCGGGAGGCATTCTTAAAGGTAGAGGACAGCGGTACCGTCAGAACCTGATAGCTGCCTGTCTTGAAGGTGAAAACGGTATCCGCATCACCGTACTTAATGGCATCAACGCCCTTGGCATTGTCGTAATGGTATTCCATCTGAATGGAATTTGTGCCTGTAGAAACTACGTTGTCCAACTTAAAGCGGATCTGGAAATATTGAGCGTTCGTGGGGCGATAGTTTAGAGGTGCAAAGGCTCCACGGCCGTTCCACGGAAACTCGCCGTAGGCGGTGGAGGTCATAAACTTAGGTCCGGGTTGCTTTTCTCCCTCTAAATCGTCACCGGCTTTGACAATAGCAACGCCGTTTGCATTATCGATGGTGAAATTGGTGTAGTTGGTACTTTCCCCCTGGGCTGTAGCGTTGGTTGCCCAGTTTGCCTGTGTGGGGCGGTCAAAGTTCTGATAGCCGTAGGAAGCACTGCTGTAACGGGCAACATCTGCATCCGTGTTGGTAAAATGGAACAGGAGATTATCGGCTTCCGGGCAGGAGGTCTTGGGTCCTACATAGACATAGTCTATGGAAATGGAGGCATTCTTTCCCGGAGCGGAGTTAATATTGTTGACGAAGGGACGGATGGCAGTGATCAAATCCGCTTCGGCATAGAGAGGAGAATTACTCATTGGGAACAAAAGGGTGAAGTAACCCCGGTTTACTACCTTCGTCAAGTCGAAGCCCACAGAGGCATTCCGATCCTCTCCCGGTTCCATACCGTTATAGCCAAAGAAGAGGTGGAAGGATGCGTTCTTGCCATTGGAACTTGTAGAAACAGCATCGTCGATCCGCAGACGAACCTGACAATAGTCGTTGTCCCCGGTATAGAATTTCAGGGGATAGTTTGCAATGGTATTGTTTTGGCCGGACTGCACATAGTGATACTTGGTAGTATCCTTAGACAGAACAGTAAAGTGGAGGGCACCCTCGGAAATACTGGGAGCAGTGGTACGGCTGCTCTGATACCACCAGTTAGAAGCGAGGTCAAAGTTCAGTCCGCCGTAGGTACGGTTAGCATAGCGGAGCTGGTCTGCGTTGGTGTTGTCAAAGCCGAAGTACACATGGTCTTGCTCGGGAAGCCATGTACGGGGTCCTACATAAATATAGTCAAAGGTGACCTTTGCCTGTTTGCCCGATGCGTTCCGGATCTGGTTTATAAAAGCACGGAGAGAGGTAACATTTCCCTTCCAGTTGGCATCCATAGGGATGGTGTAGGTTACAAAGCCCTTATCGGATACATCTGCCGTCTTAAATGCTACACGGACAGAACGGTTACTGATATTATCCCCGTCCACGCCGTAGAACAGGATAAATTCACTGTAGCCGTTGGTCTTAGAGGAAACGGCATTGTCCAGCTTGAACCGCACCTGACATACATCCTCAGAACCGGGGGTAAAGCTAAGGGGATGAGTCTCCCAGCCGGTACCGGTTTCGATATAGTGATAGGTCGTGGTGTCACTTGCCGCAACGGTAATGCTGATATTGCCGTCAGCAATGGCAGGGGCAGAGGTTCTGTTTGCAGGTGCATACCAGTTTTCCGCCAAGTCAAAATTCACATTGCCGTAACTCTTAGTCTGATAGCGCTTCTGCTCTATGCTCGTGTTGGTGAAATCAAAGAACAGATACTCCGAATCCCGCACGAAGCTGAAATGGTCCAGATTCACAAGGTTGGTACTTGCGGTACCGGAAGCCTGAAGGAAGACCTTATGCCTACCGGCGGACACGGTTTTACTCAAATTGATCGTCTTTGTCCCCACAGCAGAATCTGCCGCCAGGGTATAAGACCCAATAAGATTGCTACTTGAAACAGAATCAATATAAACGTTCAGCTTCGCGCCTTTTAATAAACCTCGAAGGGCAATTTTAACCTGATATTCATCACCGTTAAAATACACGTTTCGGTATTCCATCCACTCTCCGTTGCGGAGGTTGTTAACGACCTTATTCATTGAGGAATTAGCCTCTAAGGGAAGGGAGAAGTTGGCATCTACCGATTTCATATTATGGAAGTGCTCTGCCTGAATAGTCTCGTTAGATGTCCGTTGGCGGTTATAGTCGTAGAGATAGGCAGACAGCTCACTGGCACGGTCTGTCATGATCCCATCGAAGCCGAGCCCAATCATATACGCCCAGGTTTTCTCGCTATCCGGTCTGCCGCCGCTCCAGCCACCGGTCGAAATGGTAGAGCCATAAAGGCCGATATTGTTGGCATCGCAGAAAGCAGCAAAGGATTCTGTAATAATTCCCTCATATTCTGCCGCATTGGCAGCACCATAGGTAACCTCAACAGCCTTTAGGTATGTACCGTTGTTCAAATGAGACTGGAGGGTAGATGCGTTGGGCTTACCCATAACGTGCATATGCATCATGGTGTTCTTAACATCCGCCTGGGTAATGGTGTCGTTGGGATAGGCGGTATTCCAAGCATTGGCAGCTGCCGTTGCCCATGTGTTAATGGTACTTGTGCTCTGGGAGATCTTGAAGAAGGCGTTGTTAAGCATATTTTTCTCTCGCAGAAGCTTATAGCAAGCAACAAAAACTGCCTGGGAACTGCACTTATCAATGGTAACGAGGGTCTTGGGGCCGTACATTTTCACCAGGTCCAGACAGTCGTCAAAACGGGCAGGATAGACCTTGCCCCCGGAAGCCGCATCTGCACCGTAGTGGGCATTGTAGTTGGGCAGGGTGTTCAGGATCTTTGCCTGTGCCGCAGTCAGGGTGTAAGCAGAGGTAAAGGAAGATCCACCCTGTTCTGCACGGAGAGCCATGGATTTTAGGGAAGACCAGTTGTAGTCTGCCACATTGCCGGTAGAGCCTACTACCGTACGGTTAATGGTGGTGTCATGGAACAGGGTCAGGACACCGTCCTTACTGAGCATAACGTCGATCTCGATACCGTCAATACCCATGGCAATGGAATGATAAATGGCAGGGAGAGAATTTTCCGGTGCCATTCTCCATGAGGCTCGGTGGGTAAAGGACAGAGGGATCTCACGTTCAAATTTGCTGATAGCATCCTGCGCCCCATAAGTCGGTGCAGGATATGCCGCCGCTACAGGCGTAAACTGCAGTAACAAAACAAGGGCAAGGAGCAAAATCGGAAGTCGTTTCCACATAAATATTTCCTCCAAAGTATAAAATTTTATAATAATTATACCAAGAACACCGGGTACTGTCAAACAGTTTCGGTGGTATTTTCCATTGTGGGGGGAATAAAAAAGAACTGCTTCTCGTGACGGATCACAGGAAGCAGTTCCTCTTTTATTTAAAAATTGCAATCAATCTGCCTAATGGAGCAACTGAGATTAGTCAGCTACGTAGGGAAGCAGAGCGATAGCGCGAGCGCGCTTGATTGCAACGGTCAGCTGGCGCTGATGTGCTGCACAGGTACCGGTGGTACGGCGGGGCAGGATCTTGCCACGCTCAGAAGTGTAACGACGGAGCTTGCCAGCTTCCTTGAAATCGATGCCCGTAACCTTATCTACGCAGAAGTTACAAACCTTCTTACGCTTGCGGGGGCGTGCCTTCTCGTTAGCCATTATGAGGTTCTCCTTTCGTAAAAGTATAGCTTAAATTCTTGTGGAAAGTTTAGAAGGGGAGTTGGCTGTCGTCATCCTCGATCATTGCGAAGTCGGAAGACGGAGCGGGCGCATTGGGAGCAGGATAGCCATATCCGTTACCGGCAGAAGCATAACCGCCACCGTACTGGGGAGCATTTCCACCGTACTGGGGAGCGGGAGCATTACCGTATGCAGGAGCGCCGCCGTACTGGGGAGTGTTGCCTGCAGGAGCATTGCCGTAAGCGTTAAAGCCATTTTCTGCACCACCTTCGCGACGAGTATCACCGAAATAGACATTGTCTGCGATGACCTCTGCGCTGCGGCGCTTATTTCCCTCTTTGTCGTTCCAGTTGCGAATCTGGAGACGACCGGAAACCACTGCCATGCGGCCCTTGGCAAAATACTTACTGACGAACTCAGCAGTGCTACGCCAAGCAACGATGTCAATGAAATCCGTTTCTCTCTCGCCGGTTGCGGAATTGGAAAAATCCCGATCAACTGCGATAGAGAAAGT
>JAZSAO010000187.1:0-7669 GCA_045601945.1 Faecousia sp.
GATACTGCTGCCATAGCCTGTAAAGGCAATCAGCGCAAGGATCCGGCTGAATCGATTGTCGTAGAGGTTGTAATCACTGAACTTACCCGCAAAGCCTTCCTCCACGACCCAGTAGCAATCGTTCAGAGATAAACCCTTGGATACCTGAATGATATGCAGGGGACGGTTTAGATTCAAACCGCACTTGCTGAGGAAATTCCGTACATAGGCTCGGTTTTTAGGGATCGTGCGGTGCTTTAGCCACTTGGAAATCCCCTCTGTGCTGAGCTCCAAATCCAGAGGGAAAAGATCCTTCTTCTCCTCGTTTTGCCACAAAATCTGAATCTCCGGCGTGTTACTGTCTTCTATCGCGGAGAATCGGATTAGAGTCGTATCAAAATGTTTCAGTTCGTAGTTCATCATTACACCTCCAATCTATACGAATTATCTTCTCCATAGTATATCATAAAATTTCTGTAACATCAACGATTATTGCGGAGATTTTAGAAATAAGGGCTGTACGCTCTAAAAACTCCCAAGTTTGCCACTTCCTCAAAACTGGAATTTGAAAATTACGAACTTATCGTATCAGAAAAGTATAGTATTACTTCAGAACAGGCATGGAAATCAACCAAAGTTTAACAAAAACTTCGGGTGATTTCCATAATTTTTTGTACCTACATCAGAACGCCTTGACGGATGCCTTCATTGTCCGTAGGTCTCCACGAGAGAATAATTTATTTGGGATACGGATTCCTAACGAGTCTAAAATAACCTTGAGATCTCCTGTAGCTCCGCATAACATTTGGTAGTAGCTACCCGGCAACTCGTTGATTTGCCAGCTGTTAAGTGCTTCTGCTAAGCGTTTTCCGCTTAGGCCGTAACTCCAGTTGACTTTATTCAGGTCAGAAGGTTGAGTCGAGCTGATTCGGTGCTGCATTACACGCATCATCGTCAGTGCTATAAAGCAGATCATTAGATGGGCGTAAATATGTTCCGGTGTGTTTACAAAGATTGGTCTGGTTTCAAGAGTACTCTTCATTTCCCGGAATTGGTCTTCGATCCGAGTTAATCCATGGTATTTGTCAATAACTTCTGTTTCCGGCATATCCAGTTCCGAGGTTACGATCTGGTAATAGCCCATCAGTTCGTTGAATTCCCTCAGTTTTTCGTCATCAAGCATAGAAACCAGTTTCCGTGCATCAAGAACCTCACCGGTTTCCTTGTTCACACACTCTTTGCGTAGGTATTTTTTCAAACTTCTGCTTTGAGATGCTGTGACTCTAAAGCCATTGGGATTTGCTTTCAGCTTTTCAATAAAGGATAGAAAAGATTCGTTTTCGTGTCGTTCTCGTTCATAAAAGGCCTTACTCCAATAAACAACTACCTTTTCCTGAATTTGCTTCTTTGTTCCGTCTTCGTCGGTAACAGTACGCTCTACAATATGGGATTTGTACTTAAAATTATCATTCAGGCAGGTATAATCTTCTTGATCCAGAATCCATGCTCGTTCCTTTTTTGAACTCTTCTTAATACTTTTTGACACGATATAGCCGTCACCTTGATTCAAAACATGACACATATTCGTTCCGCTGTACATTCCTCTGTCTGCAATCAGAATAAAACGATCCATGTTCAGTGCATCCACAGTATTACGCATTGCAGTTCTGACAGTCAAGTGATCTAAAGTGTTTCCAGGGAACATTTCAATGGAAATAGGGATGCCGTTGTCATCTAAAAACAGTCCCATCTGCACAATAGGCTGCTTGCGGTTCTCCTTGCTGACTCCCATTTTTCGTAGACCTTTTTCAATAACAGCTCCATTTTCGTCTAAAATATCCTCGTCAGGTTCCTCTGTCTCGAAAAAGAAGTTTGTGACATCATAAAACACGGTATCGGTTTTCCGTCCAATTCCTCTGGAAATACAGGTATTCATCCGCTGAATGATCTTTTTCCGGTTTTCCCAAATCACATCAAGGGCATCATACATATTATCGTCGTTACTGCTTTTTACCAAGGGCTGATAATAGCTGTCATTCTGCTTCATGGTTGCAATTTTGGAAGCAGGATTTAAAATACGCCCATAAGTCAGCAAGCGAACGATTCCCTGTAGATCATATTGAATTTTCGAAGAATGTTTGATACTGGCAAAACATTCATCCAAGCCCAAGGCAGAGAAAACAGGATCTAAAACACAAGGAGCAAAGCATTTCGGAGTGCCAATGCAGTTGGCTTCTCCCTCTGTAAAGGTGATGGTATATTTTTGAGGAGCTTTCTCTCCAACATAGGGTAAAAGCTCCGGAATCAGAGGCGTGCCATCCCGGAAGGATTGACGAAGACGATCTAAATAATTCGGCTCACCATCGTCATAACGATCCATAGGGCCTAAATTCAGAATAACCTGTTTTTTAGAAACCATGTCTCCGTTTTTGTTCGGTCCTCGGACTGCGTGAACGAGGCGAAGATAAGGTTTTCCGTTGTTCTTAATGGATTCGATATGCATAGCTAAGTCTCCTTCTGCTTCTAAGTATAACGATATAACCACGCAATAATTATATCATAGATTTACAAAAAAAGCAAGAGAAAATTTGCATTTTCTCCTACTTTTTTTGATATTTTTTATTTTCACCTTCCAAAAGTCCGAAATTTCCCACGCTCGAATCGCAACAAGTGGCAAAGTTGGGGTATATCATAAAATTTCTGTAACATCAACGATTATTGCGGAGATTTTAGAAATAAGGGCTGTACGCTCTAAAAACTTGACCCTCTGACTACGAGTTGTTGTCAGAGGGTCGTGGTTTATGAAATATATTTCTTTATTGGAGGGCGGTAGCCTCTTCAATCCAATCGATTGCGTACAAGGGCAGATTAACGAGCCATTCTTCTTTTTTGTAATCTGCCATAGATGTACGAATGGATATTTCGGGAGAAAATTTTTCTTGGTAAGTCTTTAGACTCTTGGCTTTCAGATTTACTTCGGCTTTAACCTCAACCGGAATGATCGTATCGCCTGTGTCAACAATGAAATCAACCTCGCAGGAGCCTCTGTCATTCGTATAATAGAATACATCCAAATCCGGAATCGTCTTTAACTGTTGACATACATATTGCTCTGTGAGAGCACCTTTGAATTCAACAAAAAGGTCGTTTCCGTCAAGCAAGGTGCGTTGACGAAGTCCCGTCATACAGCTGAGGAGCCCTACATCCACTAAAAACAGTTTGAAAGCTTTCAAATCTTCATATGCACGCAAGGGAATTCCGGCAGCATTGACACGACTAACCTTGTGAACAAGACCACAATCGCTCAGCCACATAATTGCGGTTTCATAGTCTTTTGCACGAGCGCCTTCACGAACAAGTCCGTAAATAAATTTCTTGTTTTCTTTTGCTAACTGCGAGGGAATGCTATTCCACAGCATACGAAGCCTGGGTACGATTTCACCGGGAGCATGTTTGGAGAAGTCTTGTTCATAGGCGGCGAGAATTCTTTTTTGAATTTCACGAACCTCATTAAAATCCTTGTTTTCTGCAAAACTATCTACGGCTTCCGGCATACCACCGACAAAGTAATATTGCTTCAAAGCGTCAATATACGTTTGCCTAAAACTTGTGATCATATTATAATCCCCTGTATCAAGGAGTTCGGCAAAGCGTTCCCTGTCCGTTGCCATCAAAAACTCTTTGAAGGAAAGAGGGGACAGTTTTAAGAAATCTACCTTGCCTACAGGGAAGGATGTACCTTGATGCAGGGCAATTCCGAGCAAGGAACCGGCACATATAATGTGGTACTGAGGAGCATTTTCATAAAAATATTTCAAGGATGCTAAAGCTCGGGGTACTTCCTGAACTTCGTCAAAAATCAGCAAGGTGCTTTCGGGATCAATTTTGTGTCCGATATATAATTCCAATCCCATAATTAAGCGATTGGTATCCAAATCGGAAGCAAATAAATCCGCCATGGTAGAATTGGAGTCAAAATTGATGTATACGGTATCGGCATAGGCCTGCTTGCCAAACTCCTTCATGAGCCAAGTCTTACCAACCTGACGAGCTCCTTCGATAATCAAAGGCTTACGGCGTTTGCTATTCTTCCATTTCAATAGCTTTTCGATTGCGACACGGTACATATAACCACCTCCACAATGATGTTGTAAATATAATATACCACATGAACACAAAAAATACAACGGATTTTTGTGTTTGCGCTACACTTTTTACAACGAATAAAGGTTTTTGAATAGAGATGTGAGAATTTCCGGAAGGATATCATTGCTTTCGGAACAGAAAATCCGCACACAGGCAAATGTGACCTGTGTGCGGATCTTTCGGTTTGCGGTATATTTACCGTGTTCTGGCTGAGGAGCCTCGGGTTGTGATCCAGTTCTTCATGACCCGGTGTTCTTCCGGTGTGATCTGACCTCTTTCTAACAGCGTGTTGTTGAAGTAATTCAGATACATTCTCTCTACTACCGTTCTGCGACGAGCCTCGTTGATTTCGTCCTGTGTCAGTTCCTTTTTCGTTCCTTCTGCCATGTGTTACACCTCCGTACTGTTGGCTATTGTTTCCTGGTTTGTGTTCGTACATACAATCGATTGTGACTCTATTTTACGAAAATACGGCGGAAAACACATTGAACGGAAATTGACGGAGAATTGACAGAAAGGGGATGTTCCCCAAAAAAAGATGTAGTGTCGAAATAAGTCGAATGTTATCGAAAATATGTTCGTAAATTATTCATACATTAAGGTATGCGTTGTTGTATAATAAAGGAAGTCAAATAAGAACAACAAAAGAGGGATGAAATTTGGAACGATTGGATTTTGCGTCGGTTATGGCTGTGATCCGCAGGAACATCAACGACGATCGCTGTCCCAATCAGGGGGACTTGATTTGGACGCTGTTTCGGGATGTTGCAGAGGACGAAAATTCCTATATGGATTTTGACAACGGGCAGGTCTGCCGTTGGCTCAGCGGTATTGCACGGGTCAGCCCTGTTGTGTCCGCGTATTACGGAAAGAATGTTAACCGCAGGAAGTTGGCACAGCGGATTGAAAAGGATATCTTACCTATGATGCCTGACTGCGCAATGGCGGTGCAGGAGCTGTGTGATCTGATTATGCAGGCACCCAATGTATCGACCCAAAAGAAAGCCGACTTGACAGAAGCTTGTAGCTATGAGGAAGAAGAGGATATGGCTATTTTTATGATGGATGTTCTATGCTTTGCTATGGAGCTTCGCTTTGAAAAACGAGACATCCGCAAGAAGCAGCTTATTGCAACCGGCAGTCTGTCACCAGTAGTTGTGGATTATATCTTCGATACGGATATTCCGAGACCTTGTCAATGGTTTCTTGGCAGAGAACGAGAGCTTGAACGACTACACAGCCTGCTTACAGATAACAGCAAGGTCTTTCTCCACGGGATCCCCGGCATCGGAAAAAGCGAATTGGCAAAGGCCTATGCGAAGCTGCATAGTAAGGAATACACCAATGTGATTTACATGAATTATGTTGGGGATTTACAGCAAAATATTATCGACCTGGATTTTGCAGATGACCTTCCCAATGAGGATCGCGAAGAAATATTCAAACGGCATAATCGTTTCCTGCGGAGCCTGCGAGAAGATACTCTGATTATTGTAGATAATTTCAATGCGGTGGAGGCTCAGGATCCCATCCTTGATGTGATAATGAAATACCGTTGCAGAATTCTGTTTACAACCCGGAACAGATATGAGAACCAGCCATCTATGGAAATCCTTGAGTTGCATTCGGATACCCTGTGTGAGCTAATGGTCAGGTTCTTCCCCAAGGGAGAAAAGCGGATAGAATTACTTCGAAAGATTATTACACTGCTCCACAGACATACCTTTGCCGTTGAGCTGGCAGCACGGTTGCTTGCCAAGGGAATTCATTCGCCCAGAGCCCTGCTTTCCAAATTAGAGAAGGAAAAGGCAGCCATGGATGCATCCGATCTTATCGGAACAATGAAGGACGGTCACAGCAAACGAGCGACCTACTACGATCATATCCACAGTTTGTTTGCTTTATCTAAGCTTTCTAAAAGGAAAAGGGAGGCCTTGCGAAACCTGACCATGCTTCCCGAGAAAGGTATATCCTACAGAGCCTTTTCCCATTGGATTGGTCATAGGAATACAAATGAGCTGAACGAACTAATAACCTTAGGTCTGTTACATCCCAAGAATCATTGTGAGATTCTGATTCATCCCATGATTCGCGAGGTAAGCTTGGTGGAGCTGAAACCTTCTGTAAAGAAGTGTTCCATGCTTTTGGAGAGTCTGGAAACCATCAGTCTTGCCCATGGCATGGAGTTCAGAAATTATAGGCCCATGCTTTCTACTATGGACAAAACTATAGAAATGATGGTGATAGATGATATTCCACGATACCTCCTTTACCTTGGAAATGTATTTCAGTTCATGGAGAAGTATCAGTATCGAAAAGGGATGGAAGCTGTTATCGAAGCAATGGAACAGCTTTTATCAGAGCCTACCAACGGAACACCGTCGCAACGGGCGTTGTGCCTTGATTGCTGTGCTGCTATGGAACGGGATTGGACGAAACGCATTGAACTCTTGCGACAGGCAATCGAGATTTTGGGAGAGATTACCGCCGACACAGCACATTTAGGAGCGAACCTCCATGCGAATCTGGGTGGCCTATATTATCAGGCAGGAAATTTTGCTCTTGCGAAAGAGTATATGGAGTGTGGTGCCGATCTGATACAATCCTATGGCCTGATAAACAACCATGACAGCATTGCTCAAATGCGAAATTATGCCGCAGTGCTGACCGAGCTCGGGGAAGCAGACCGTGCCTATGATGGACTTGTAGAACTGGCAAACAGAGTGGCAGTTATTAATTCTACCCACTGTATGGATTATGCACTGATACAAGATGTTCTGGCAAGCATAGCCGTTGTGAAAGGCGACCTTATTCAAGCACAGAGGCACAAGCAAATAGCCTTGGAAGCATTTGAATCTCTCTTTGAGGAAGAACCGGAGCTACTTGAAGATAAGTACAGAGTGTTTGGATACACTTCATAAACAAAAAGAAACGAGATCTATTCTGGATTTCGTTCCTTCAATTTTTGCTCAATTTGCGTTCAATGTAAAAACCACCTCTTTTCGGTAAAATGAGAGCACAGGTTGCAAGACCTGATGCTCAGAACCGGAAGGAGGTGATTTTTATGAGCAAGGATGAGCACATGACATATTTCTTAAAGAAGGACAGCTACATACCGTCCTATGCAGCATTTCCACGGTTTTTGTTCCGCATGGAAATCAGCGAAACCGCAAAGCTGATCTATGTTCTGCTGTTGGATCGGGCGAGGCTGTCTATGAAGAATGAAGGGTGGGTGAACGAGTTTGGTCATGTGTTCATCTATTACACCATTGAGGAACTGGCAAAAGACTGCGGTAAGAGTCAAATGACCGTAAAGAACGCTCTGACAGCTCTGGAGCGGGCAGAGTTGATCGAGCGGAAGAGACAGGGCTACGGATTGCCCAACAAGCTGTTTGTGAAGGTGCGGACAGAAAATGAAACCTCAAGACAGACAGGATATGAAACATCCGGACAGACAGTGTTTGGGACAGGCACAGACAGGAAACTGTCTCCAAGTAATAAGAATAAGAAAAAATCTACACAACAATACCTAAGAAATTATGAC
>JAZSAO010000188.1:0-5123 GCA_045601945.1 Faecousia sp.
TGTTAGGTAGCCTCCTACCCAATAGTATTATTTATTATTTATACTATGCCACAAACAACTGTGTGCAGTCTTTAGTAACCGATGATTAAATCGCAAGAGACGAGGGCGAGAGATTTTGTCCCCAAATTGAAGTTTGGAAAACGCAGGAATACTTTGTGTATTTCAAGTTTTCCGAACTGAAAAGCTGGGGCAAAAGATCCGGCCTCGTCCGCAGCCGATTTAATCAATGGTTACTTTAGGAGAAATACCTTTTTGCACTGTCACTGTAGGCAAAGAGTCCCTTGCAAACTTCGAGAAGAGCACCGGTTTTGTTGTTGCCGTAGGTATCGGCACTGTATTTCAGTGTGCAGGAAACAGGTGAATTTCCCTCATAGACCTGCGCAGAAACGACTGTACGAAGCTCTGCTGCCAGCAGTCCGTCAAAGGAGAAAGCGTACTGCTGCTTTTCGAGGTTATAGGCTTCCAGCTCGGTGATCACAGCGGTTTCTACCTCGCCTCTGATGTTTGTATAGCTGACATGGAGGCTCAGATCCTCCTGCTTTCCCCCGTAGCTTGCCAGAGAGATTACATATTTCAGAGTGATCTTGGAGTCCAAATTCAGGGACTTACCTGCCCATGTGACACTTGGCTTAGCAAGATCATTCAGGGTGATATTGGTATTTCCAAAGCGGACTGTGGAAATATCACTAAGATATCTCTTATGAAGCTCTGTCATAGCTGCATCTGCAAGGGCATCCGTACGGTAACCCTTGAAGATCTGTGCTGCTGCGCCGTAGCGGAGGAGGTCTGCGCAGAGGGTCTTCAGCTTGGGATTGGCTCCCTCCTTATTCAGCTGGGAGTAGGCGTATTGGGCCACACTGTAGGTATCTACCTTGGAGAGATATTCCTGTCCGTCCTTCTCCATATGGAACTGTGCGGAAACCACATCCCCCATATTTACGGCAGTGAGGCCTGTAAGGGTGTAGTAGTAGAAGTAGCCGTTCAGGGTGGGTTCGATGGTAACGGTCCGTGTGCCGGTCTGTACATTGCCTTCGTATACGGGGATCTCACAGACCAGATAGTGGTTTACATAATCCTGCAGCATGTCTGCCTGCACAGCGAAGTTCACGGAGATATCGCTTGCCAGATTTAGGGTATGATTGATCTTGAGGCTATTATCGAGAATGGGATCTTTAACTTCCTCATCTCCGCAGATGCAAAGGCCGTCCTTGTAGCTATGGGAAGCAAAAGCGCTGAAATCGCAATTACTGCAGGTAACCAGATGTGTTTCGCCCTTGTAAGTATAGCTGTAGTTGTGACCGCTTGCAGGCACGGTCTGCTGTGCAACCAGAACAGCGTTACAGACAGAGCAGTGCTTGCCTTCGGTCTTACCGGCTGCAGTACAGGTAGCTGCAACTGCCTTGTCGATGACTTCCGTATGACCCTTGGCTGCTACAGATTCCGTCTTTGTTCCCTTACAGACAGAGCAGGTAAAGGTTTTGACACCTGCAGCGACACAGGTGGGCTGAGCAGTAACGCTTCCGCTGTTCCAGGTGTGAGCTACAGTTTTGCTATACCCACAGGAACATGTGGCCTTATGATTGGTATTATCTGCCTTAGCATATGTGTAGCTGTGGGCGGTGGTGGTGAACTGTGCGGTAATGGTAGTATCGGCGGTAATGTTGGTCAGCACCTTATCCCAGCCCTTGAAGGTATAGTGGTTCGTAGCATCATAGGCCTTGGTGGGTGTTGCACCGGTGTAGGTGGCAGACTCTCCCTGATACACCTGTTTGGTCTGCAAAATCTGCCCGTCCTCATTGCAGAAGGTCACTGTATAGATCCCCTTAGGCAGTTGGGCCTTGGGGCCGATGTAAATATAGTCCACAACGATCTCGCCGGGTGTTCCTGTAGCATTGGCTACAAAATTATGGAATGCAACACTGATATCGCTGATGGTTCCGCTATTGGCAAAGGTGGTTGTGGGAAATCCGGAAACAGAGGCATTGGCATCAATATCCGCCTGTGTAAACATCGGAATGGTGACAATCATGTACTGCCCATCAGAAACATAATTGTAGCCTAACTGATAGGCTCTGTCATAGGTGGTAACAGACTGTCCATCCACGGTTTTGGTATACCACAGTCTGACAAAGGGATTTGCATTGACAGTGGCTTTCATATTGTTCATTTTAAAACGGATTTGCATAACTTCGGCATACTTGGGATTATATTTGAGGGGTGACGTTCCTCCTGCATATGGGCTCAAATGTGTGCCCTTCATGGTATTTGCATCCCAATCGGAAATCGTAAGCTTTACGATTCCGTCAGCGGTAGAAACTGCACCGGGGATCACCCCGTTACGGGTAAACTGCCAACGGGATGTTCCGTCAAAATTCGTCCTTCCATACTGACTTCCGTTGTAGTATCTCTCTCGATTGGCATTGGTATCGGTGAAGTCAAAGAACAGAGATTGTGTTTCCGCAGCAGGTCTTTCTTGGGTATGAACCGTAAAGCTGCCTACATTGACAACAGCCCCGTTTGCAGATTTGTACCGAATGGTGGCTGTATAGTCCTGTGCTACTGAAGGATTATATGTAGGAGAATATTCAAACCAGTAGGTACCTGCATCTTTCTTATTCTGAGAGGTGTAGTAAATTTCTCCGCTTCCTGCAAAAGCATCAAAGGAATATTTTACTCGAATGTCGGAAATTAAAAGAGTTGCTAAATCGATCTCGGATATGCCGGTCTGCACATAATAGTCCCTATGACCGGTCCAACTGAGCTTCATGGTAGAAGGCGTCGTTTCATAAGCGTACAGACGGGTCTTGACATATTTACGCATACTGTTAATTTTCGACTGCGTAAGCTTTGAAATACCCCAACCCCGTTCTGTGGCAATATTGCCGTCCCGATACAGAGGGTAATAGGTACCGTTATTATTCCGATAAATGACAAAGGTATCATCCGATAGCTTGTCGATCCACGTGCTGTTGCTGCTGGTGTCGAACTGCTGAGAGCAGGATGCCCATGTGTCAAACATACCCTCGGCCGTGAAGGTATCATCCTTCCCCAAAATGACTGCATGATTCTTGGTAGGAGTTCCCCAATAATCGTCTTGCCATTTCTTGATCATGACCTTGTCGTAATATGTAGTAACTGCAGAGGATACTGCTCTGTCAGATTTGGTTCCTGCAGTTGTATATTTGATCAGCCAATTCACGAGGCGACGTTGGGAGTCGGAGAAATAGTAGTTGGTTCCGTCATAGAATGCAGGAAGGGCATCCTTGACACCGCCGTTTCCTATGGCATCATAGGAGAGAACTCTCCCCAGCTTGTCGTCTACAATGATGTAGGGCCAGTTGGAGGTCTTGATTTCTGTTGCCTTTGTGTATCTGTAATACTGCTCGGGATCCTTTACCGGGTTCTCCCCATTTTGGGGATTCTCTTTCTGAAGATCATAGACATTATCGGACCATTTCAGATAATCATAGCCCTCGAAGGCCTTTCGGTAAAATACACCGCTATCGGCCGCATAGCCTACGGTTTCCGTTCCTGCGTAATAGATTTGTCCAATGTAAGGATACCAGCCGGAGTTGTTGGTATAATACCGCTCTTTGCTCATAACAGCCTTCTTGGACTGATTGGTAAAGCCAACCTCAGGTGCCACGGTTTTGGCAAGCTCTGTATGGTTATCAATACCATGGTGCGGAATTTGCAACACATGGGATTGCAGTACCGATGCCGGGTACATTGCCATAAGAGTAGCATCCGCCTTCTGCAGGTCTCCGGTAAGAAGAACCTTCTTCCCATCCAAATTCACTTGCACCACCATAGATGTATTGTTCTCGTGGGTATAAGCAATACAGGAAGCATCGTTCAGGATCAGCTTGTTGCTACTGTTAGGCTGATAGCGATCCTCAGTGGTATACAGTACATCAAAGGTGATCCCGGATACAGTGTATTGGTCTCCGGTATGAGGCTTATAGTACTTCACATTAGGATAGAGTCTGGCAACGGTCTGCAAATAGCTCCGAGATGTACTCTCTACATCAAAGTTATACAAAACAGTCTGCAGGTCAAATTCCTTATGGTATTTCCGAATAAACCGGGTAAAGCCCGTAATGTGGTCGCTGTGAGGATGGCTGATATGCCAGGTATTGATCGTCATTCGCTGTCCTTCCGGCACACCGGTAACAGAACGAAGGAAGGCGTACAACTCATCACAGGCACGGTCCCCCATTTGATTGGCACTGCCACCGTCGATCACATAGAGGCTGTTATCGGACATGCACATGAACAGCATAGAGCCTGCGCCACTTCGATACTGGGTGATCATAGCTTCATCGGAGCCTGTTCCCCACCCATCGTGAGGCTGGGACAGGGAGTAGAGATAAAGCTCGGTACGAGATGTGCCTGTGCCGGAGTATTTGTAGCGATTTACAGTATCATTGTGGTTGTCTACTACAATGCGCACCTGAGAAAGATAGGGAAACAAGGCAATATAAACGCTATGGCTTCCGTCTTTGGCCAGGAACTTACCAAAGATATTCTCCTTGGTGTTTCCGGTAATTTTCCGAGCGAAGATCTTTGTGTAGCCCTGATCCTGCAGCTTAACAACATAGTCATTAAATTCTGCCTTGTTAGTACCGGATACGATGCACATTTTGGACTGGATACTTGTATCTGTCAAAGTAACACCGGCTCCGCAGTCGTAGGTCATCCAGTTGGACTGCTTCCCTCCACTGTAAGAAGGCACAGAAATACTGCCAACAGATACCGCGCGGACAGAGGTTTTTTCTTGCACTCCGCCCTCACCTTCTGCACCATGTGCTCCCGCCAATATAGAAGAGAGCATAATGAGGCACAGCAGCAATGAAAGAATTCTTTTGATCATAATAAACTCCTCTCAATAGATGATAGGTTCCACTACATAACAACTTGTAGGAATCTGTGCTTTTACCAAATTCGTATAGTCGTTGTGTATTCGTCAAGAGGGTATACTACCCCCTTGTAAAGAAACATCCTATCATTCATATACTGAAATTTGATTGGCATAACCATTATACCACAATTTTTATAGATACGAAAGTACTTTTTGATTTTTATAAAAATGGTCTAATACTACTATCCAATTAAAAGTAGAC
>JAZSAO010000189.1:0-3318 GCA_045601945.1 Faecousia sp.
CTAAGACCGCTTGGCCACCGACTTGTCAATATTACACGGTTACAGGAGCAGACCGGCTTTGTGGATGTGCTATTAACTGCAGAAGAAATATGCAGTGTCAACGCATCGGGCACCCAAACCCCTTTACAGCATGATGATAAAGGTCTCATGACCAGCGCCGACCACGTGGTATATCCGGCTGATTTCTATACCCCGGTGAAGGTGGAGCGGATCCTGAGCCGTACCTACACACCTAAGCTGTCCGACCACGATGCATTTTTAGTTCATTTTAACTACAAACACCCCGAACTGTCTGTTTCTGCCCAAGATGGAAATTTGGACGTCTATTACTCCAACGGGGCATATTATATTGACAATCTCAAGAAAAGCACCAAGGATCTGGCTATACAGGTTTCCTTGCCCCAAGGGGAAATCTATACCGATGCCGAGTGCACCCAAAGTGCCGGATGGGATCTGACCATCAAAAACGCTGTTTCCAAAACCTATCTTGCAGAAAACACGTACTATATCCGATTCGGCAATCTGGTATATCCCCTGTATCTGCGTGGTTGCAATTCCAATACTCCGGAAAACATGATGTTCGTAGATCCTTCCTTAACAGATAAGCCTGTGGGAAGTGAGGGCTTGTACTGCGACAAGTGGTATTGCCGCAAGGTAACCGTAGGGGTAAACGGCTTTGCCACCATTCAGGAAGCTGTAAATGCCGCCCCGAACGACTGCCGGATCATGGTCGCCCCGGGAGTGTATGAAGAAGAAGTCAGCTATTCCGGAAAAAATCTCCAATTCCAAGGCAGTAACCGAAACAACGTAAAGGCGCTGGTTACGAAAAACGGTCAACTGACAGTCAACCCCAACCGCACCTACGAAACCTATATAAAGGGCAATATTGCCTTCTCCATGGGCACATTGGAAGTAGGCACATTAGAGGTAAACGGCTTCCATTTTATAGGCAGTGCCAACTTGGGACAGATTCGCATTTCCGGTGGCAATGCCAAGAAGACCGTAGAACTGCGGATCAGCAACAATCTGTTCTGCTGTTCCACCTACGGCTCTGCCAACAGCGGAAGCGCTATCCTCGGTAACTCCGCCGTGCAAAAAGTGGGAAACATCGAAGACAACTATTTCCACCTTACAGACATTCCCACCTATACAGACGATAGCGGAAACCTTGTCAACTATGCAAACCGCGCCATTACCCTGCGGAATATGGCAGATATTACTATTCACGCCAATTATTTTGACGGCTATACCGGCAATAAGATTCGTCCCATCTGGCTGTCCTCGGAAACAGGTGACGGCTCCACCACACCGGGATACGGAAATCTTGCTCTGACGGGCAATCGGTTCGAAAATTCTACCTCCGCCTCCATTTTCATCAATAACATTCGGGATCACACAGAAGCTAATGTTTTCATCGCGGGAAACAGCTACGGTGGGGAGCTTGTAACCATCAACTTTAGCGATACTGCGAAGCAGACGGCTCAGAACCTGCCCAGTGACAAGACAAAAATCACCTTCAGCGTACAGGCTGAGGACTATCCGAATATAAAGATCCTACCTAAGACCGATCATGGCATAGACATCAGAGAGTTTACCCAATATGTCACCTTCCGCAATGACAAGGGAACCGCTTTCTACGGACACTGTCCCGTGGAGGATGGAAAGGCTGTGTACAATGGACCTATCCCTGTGAAGGAGCCTACCGCGTCCTACCACTACGCCTTTAAGGAATGGGTAGACGGTGAGGGAAATCCTGTGGATTTGGGCAATATAACCGCAACTATGGAACTGTTCCCTGCTTTCACGGAACAGGCCCACACTCCGGAACTTCGGTACCAAAAGGATCCTACCTGTGCCGAATTGGGCTATTCCGGGGATATGGAATGTACACAGTGCGGTTATACCGTAACAGAAGGAACGCCGATCCCGGCTACGGGTCATAGCTGCAGCTATAGTGTGGAAAAGCAGCCCACCGCAAGCAAAACCGGCCTTTTAATGGGAATCTGCGACGTTTGCTCCGAAAAGAACAGTGTGACCCTGCCCGAACTGGGACTTACAGACTATGCATTAGACGTGCTCCGGATCACAACCTGTACCGAAGGGGGAATAGATCGGTATACATGGAAGAACACTGCATACGGTACATTTTTCTTTGATGTCACTACGGAGAAGCTGGGGCATCAATATGATTCCGGTATAGTGACCACAGCCCCCACATTAAAGGAACCCGGCATCAAAACCTTTACCTGCCAAAATGATAAGAACCACAGCTATACAGAGCAAATGGATGCTCTCTCTCCGTCTTTGTACTTCACCTTTGACGGTGGGGCAGAGTCTGCTTCTCGATACGACAACTACGTGTACAATTTCCTGAACTTCGATCTGCCGGAGGCTTGGCGGGGCAGAACCCAAGGCTATCAGGAAGGGACTCTGAACTTGGACACAGAGGCAGGAACCATAACTGTGAAGCCGGGCGTTACGGGATACGGCTCTATCTTTGCAGATTCCGTGAATATGGATCTAAACTACGATCCGGAATATGCAGAGTATTTCCAGATCCGTTTCCGGGCAGCGGGCTTTACGGGTACCACCTTCAAAGCCGGTATGTATTTCTACTACAGCACAGATAACAGCTATGTATCCGGTGGTTCTGCTTCTGTTGCGGCGGAAATCGTCAACACAGGGGAATTTATTGTGGTTACGGGAAAACTTCCCGATCGGGTACGTCAGCTTGCCGAGGTCAATCGGGTCATGATCTATTTGTCCGGGTTTGATAAGCCTATGGATCTGACAGGGGAACTGGCTCTGGACTATGTCTATGCAGGCCCCTACGCAGATCTGCCGACCCCCATCTATACCGTCAAGTTTGAGGACGGAGCGGGGAATGTTCTGGATACCCAATCGGTCTATGAGGGAGAGACGGCTGTCTATAACGGAGTCACACCCACCAAGACCTATGACGAAACCCATCATTATGTTTTCGCAGGTTGGGACAGAGCCTTGACCGACATTAGGTCCGATACCGTTATTACGGCAATCTATACCTCTATCCCTCACAGCTATACCGATGGCCTGTGTATCTGTGGACAGATAGAAATAAAAGAACCCGTGATGGAAACCAATTGGAAGATCGGTCATACCCTGAATCTGGCAAGTGATATTTCTGTTACCATGGCTATCAGCAAAGCCTCTCTCAGCGGTTTCGACATGGATACGATCTATGTCCTTTCCGAAAGGGATGTATACGAAGGCAATGTAAAAATCGGTGTAAAGACCATTGAGATCCGTCCGGAGGATAAGGGTAGCTACTATTACTTT
>JAZSAO010000190.1:0-6057 GCA_045601945.1 Faecousia sp.
GCCCAAGGGAGTAGGCGTTTCTCTGTCCCTGCCCCCGTAGGGGCAGGGAGGTGTGCGTTTATCTGGAGAAGAAGAACATAACGGTAAACAGGATGCCGATGATCCAGGTCCCCAGCTTGATCTCCTTGAACTTGCCGGTGAAGGCGTGGATGATAATGTAGGAGATCATACCGAAGGCAATACCGTAGGAAATGTTGTAGGTGAAGGGCATCAGAGTCATGGTCAGGAAGGCGGGAACTGCGGTGCAGGGATCGCTCCATTCGATGTCCTTGACTCCGCCGATCATGAGGATGCCTACATAGATCAGGGCGGCGGCGGTTGCACAGCGTGGAATCATAGCGGCTACAGGAGCCAAGAACATGGCGATGAAGAAGAACAGTGCGGTGAACATAGCGGACAAGCCGGTTCTGCCGCCCTCTGCAACGCCTGCAGAGGATTCAACGAAGGTGGTGACAGTGGAGGTACCGCAGACAGCACCGGTGCAGGTGGCGATAGCGTCAGCCAGCATGGCGCGATCCATGTTGGGGATGTTGCCGTCCTCGTCTACCAGACCGCCAACGGAGCAGGCTCCGTAGAGGGTGCCCAAGGTATCGAACATATCCACCATACAGAAGGCGAGGGCGGTGGTTGCGACGGTAATAATGAAGTTGCTCATGCCGTGTGCCTCGATATAAGGCTTAAAGTTGAAGCCCTCGGTAAAGACCTTGCCGAAGCCGATATTTGCGAAATCCTTAAAGGGTCCAAAGACATCGGCACTGAGGTTGGGGGCAACACTGGCATCGTAGAAGCCGGAAATGGTAACCAATCCCAGTACATAGTACAGGATTGCACCGCCGATAATGCCCCAAAGAACAGCGCCCTTGACCTTCCGTTTGCTGAGGATGGCGATGATAAATACAGCGAAGATGGTGACAAGGATGGGCATGATCTCTGCCCAGGTGGTGGATCCGCCGAAGAGGTTGAAGGAATGCATGTTGACCAGGGTAGCTACATCGTCTACTACCAAGCCTGCATTCTGCATACCCAGGAAGGCGATGAACAGGCCGATACCGGCAGCAATGGCTCCGCGAACTGCCTTGGGGATGGCTTCGAAGATCATCTTGCGCAGGCCGGTGAGGGTCAGGACGATAAACAGGAGACCGTCAAAAAGAACCAACACGAGGGCGTTTGCGTAAGAGAAGCCAAGTATGTCGCAAACAGTGAAAACGAAGAACGCGTTCAGACCCATGCCTGAAGCCTGGGCGAGGGGCAGATTGGCCAGCAGGCCGATGAGAACCGTACCTGCCACGGCGGAAATTGCGGTTGCGATGTAGACGGCGTTGAAGTAGCCATCCCCAAAGTAGGCAAACATATCCGCGTTGACCATCAGGATATAGGCCATTGCCATGAAGGTGGTCAAGCCGGCGAAGAATTCGATGCGCACTGTGGTTTTTCGCTCTTTTAGTTTAAAAAACTTTTCCATATGTGTCCCTCCTAAAATTATTTTTGGTTGCGGTTGATCCGCTTCCATGGTTGCAGTATATCAGAGGGAAAGGAAAAATGCAAGAGTATTTTTGCTGAAATGGCTAAAAAAATATAAAATAAAAATATGAAATATGTCAGAATACACAAAATGAAGCGAAAATGATAAAACGGTTTCTAAAATGGCGAAAAATGGAAAAAAGGGAAAAATGAAAGGGGTTTCATTTTAAAAATAATAACAATTCTTAAAATAGTCTATAAATCGTAATTGCCATTCATAAGAATATTATTTAAAAAGTGTCATCAAAGCCGTCTTGGTATCCACATCAGCCAATTCATTTTTGTGAATTTCTACAAGAAGTAAACGGTTCTCATTTGCTCGAATGATGCGGTTTCCCCCTTGGTCGCCTTGCAGAGACAGAAGGGCAGGGAAGAGATCTTTTGGAAACAGATTGGGATTTCCACGCACGCCCTTGTGTGATGCGCCGACGATGGAATTGGGATGCGTGCGCCAGAGGGAGAGGATTTGTTCTACAGAACTTTGTTGCAGCATAGGTTGATCCGATACCATATATAATATGCCGTCGCAGTGACGAAGGTGCTCTGTGCCTAAAGAAATGGTGTGACTGATACCCCATTCGGGATGTGAGTTGGTGATGGTGTGGAACCCGTATTCTTTTGCTATGGACATAACTTCTTCGTACTGGGTTACAACAACGGTTTCCAATCCGTGGGGAACGGCCTCCAGTGTGCGACGAATCAAAGGTTTTCCATCCATAAGAGCCAACAATTTATTTGCTCCGAACCGCGTGGCATTGCCTGCGGCCATAACAACACATCCGATCTTTAAAACATCCATAAAGATTCTCCTGTAGTCAGTGTTATAAATTACGGTTTATGGAGAAGGGCCTGCTCCTCTTCAGTTAGGGGAAAGTAGAAATTCCTACCTTCTTTCCAAGAGGCTTCCCGATATATATCCGGTCCGTTGAGTTCTGTAAAATCTCTGCAAATACAGGGTGGAACATGAGCACGGAACATAGGGATAGCTGCAGGGTATTGCTGTTTTAAAGCGAATACATGGGCGCGGCTGCGCCATTTGGGTACCAGATCATAAAATGCACCGTCAGAACTTACGACTCGAATAAAGCGGTGGTCGGAGCATAATGTAAGGGAGTCGTACTGGATCCTATCTTCCATATATAAATATTCACTCCTTTTTGGGGCAGTATTCTCTCTTTTGTGTATTGTAACGGAAAAGTTTGAATGTGTCAACGAAAACGACAATATATTTTAAAATTCGACAGGAAAAAACCACATATAGGGAATTTTAGAAAAGTCCTTGCATAAATGGAGGGAATATTGTATAATGGTTCTGAGACAAGCATGAATTTTATAACTCGGAGGGATCGCCATGGCTAAACTTTACTTTAAATATGGCACTATGGGCTCGGCTAAAACCGCACAGGCATTGATTACCAGATACAATTATATGGAAAAGGGTCTGTCTGTTTGGATGATCAAACCTGCTGCCGACACCCGTGACGGTCTTACGATCATTCGTAGCCGTGTGGGGCTGGAGGCTCCTGCAGAGGTCATTACGCCGGATGCCGATATTTTAGAACGCTTTGGGTTTCAGACTCATGTAAACGTCGTCATTGTGGATGAATGTCAGTTTATGACCGCGACACAGATCGATCAACTACGGCGTATTGTAGATGATTATGATGTTCCGGTTCTGTGTTTCGGTCTCCGGACGGATTTTCTCAGCACATTATTCGAAGGATCCAGACGCCTCTTTGAAGTAGCGGATACGATTTCTGAGATCAAAGCCATCTGTGATTGCGGCGCAAAGGCTACCACCAATGCCCGTATTGATGCAGACGGCTACATTGTAACTGAGGGCGACCAGCTTCTTCTGGGTGGCAACGACCGCTATCTTGCTATGTGCCATAAGTGCTGGATCCGCAATATTCGCGAACACCGAAAAGTAAAGTAAAACCAAATGAAATTTTAATTCACATACCTGAAAGGAGACACATTATGAATTGTCCTACCCCCCACATCAATGCAAAGCCGGGTGACTTCGGTCAGACTGTCCTCATGCCCGGCGATCCTCTCCGCGCAAAGTACATTGCCGAGAACTTTTTGGAGAACCCCGTTCTGGTGAACAACGTTCGTGGTGTTCAGGGCTATACCGGCACCTATAAGGGCGTTAAGATCAGCGTTATGGCTTCCGGTATGGGTATCCCCTCTATCGGCATCTATTCCTACGAACTGTACAATGCCTATGGCGTACGGAACATCATCCGCATTGGCTCCGCCGGCTCCATTAACGAGAACATCCATGTTCGTGACATCGTGATCGCTCAGGGCGCTTGCACCGATTCCAATTTCATGCACCAGTATCACATTGATGGCACCTATGCTCCCATTGCTTCTTTCGAGATGCTCCGGACTGCAGTCGAGACCTGCGAAGAGTTGGGCGCTACTTACCATGTTGGTAACGTCCTGTCTACCGACAATTTCTACAATGACGACGAAGGTCTGCCTGAGGCTCTCCAGACGGTTCCCATGTGGCAGAGAATGGGCGTTATGGCTTGCGAGATGGAAGCATCCGGCCTCTACGCCACCGCTGCTCGCTGGGGCAAGAATGCACTGTGCATCTGCACCATTTCCGACCATATGCTGACCCATGAGGAGCTTCCCGCCGAGGAACGTCAGACCTCCTTCCGTGAAATGATGACTGTTGCCCTTGAGACTGCTGTCAAGTTGGAGAAGTAAGATATGAAACGTATTTTCTTATTTGTTCTGGACTCCTGCGGCTGTGGTGCAATGCCCGATGCTGAGTCGTTTGGTGATGTTGGTGTCAATACACTGAAAAGCTGTTCTACATCTGCAAAACTGAATATCCCTAACCTGTTGGCTTATGGTTTGGGCAATATTGAATCTGTTGATTTCTTGGGAAAGACCGAAAACCCCAAGGGTGCCTATGCACGTCTCCATGAGGCTTCTATGGGCAAGGACACAACCATTGGTCACTGGGAAATTGCAGGCATTGTGTCTGAGAACCCTCTGCCCACCTATCCTGACGGCTTCCCCGAAGAACTTCTGAAACCCTTCTGCGAAGCGACCGGTCGTGGCTACCTTGCCAACGCTCCATGGTCCGGCACGGCTGTTCTGGATGCCTATGGACAGGAGCATTTGGATACCGGAAAACTGATCGTCTACACATCTGCTGACTCTGTATTTCAGGTCGCCGCCCACGAAGAACTGGTTCCTCCCGAAGAACTCTATGAGATCTGCCGTACCGCTCGTAAGCTGCTGGTAGGAAAGCACGGCGTAGGTCGTGTTATTGCTCGTCCTTTCTTGGGCAACAGCAAAGATGGCTTCTACCGTACTACCAACCGCCATGACTTCTCTTTGGAACCGCCCACACGGACCATGCTGGATGCCATTAAGGATTCCGGTAAGGATCTGCTTGCAGTCGGTAAGATCTACGATATTTTTGCAGGGCAGGGAACTACCGAACACGTTTACACCAAGGGAAATACCGATGGATTGGCAAAGACTCTGGCTTATGCAGAGCGTGATTTCAATGGTTTGTGCTTCGTGAACTTGGTTGACTTCGATATGCTCTACGGTCATCGTCGCAATATTGACGGTTATGCCGAAGCTCTTACGGAGTTCGACGGCTGGTTCGGTGCCTTCATGGAAAAGTTAGGTGAGGACGATCTGGTTATGATCACGGCAGATCATGGCTGTGACCCGGCATATACCGCAACGACCGACCACACTCGTGAGTATGTACCTCTGCTGATTGCCGGTAAGAAGGTTAAGCCTGTTGATCTGGGGACTCGCATGAGTTTTGCAGATATTGCTGCTACCGTAACGGAACTCTTGGGTGTTGAATATCAAACTCCCGGCAAGAGTTTTGCTAAGGAAATTTTAGATTGAGAGGATTTTCCATATGACTCCTATTGAATTGGTAAATCTTGCGATAGAAGCAAGAGAACACGCTTATTGTACTTATTCCGGGTTTGCAGTAGGCGCAGCTCTCTTAACGAAAAGCGGGAAGGTCTATCAGGGCTGCAATATTGAGAATGTATCTTTTACCCCTACTATTTGCGCAGAACGTACGGCCTTCTTCAAGGCGGTCTACGACGGAGAACGGGATTTTGAAGCCATCGCGATTGTTGGCGGCCCTGCAGGGAAGCCTGTATCCTCCCCCTGCGCCCCTTGCGGTGTATGCAGACAGGTCATGAGAGAGTTCTGTAAGGACGACTTTAAGATCTATCTTGGTAAGGGAGATGGCACATATGTGGAGTCTTCTTTGATCGAAATGCTACCTTTCAGCTTTTCAGGGTCTAATTTAGAAGGCTAATTTAGTGATATTTCACAAAAATTAAAAAAGTACTTGATTTTTTGACAATTTTGTGCTTTACTCTATAAAGCGGATAATCCGCAACAAATTATTTGGAGGTAAAGAAAATGAAGAAACTCATCGCACTTCTTCTGGCTGTTGCTATGGTCGCTTGCCTGTTCGTAGGCTGCGGCGGCAATACCGAAGAGACCACTAAGGCTCCCGAAGAGACCACT
>JAZSAO010000191.1:0-7017 GCA_045601945.1 Faecousia sp.
TTAGGGGTAATCCCTACTGCCCTCTCCGCCCTTTGGGCACCTCTCCCATTGGAGAGGCAAGGGCTGATTCTGATTTGGTAAACGGTTCGACAAGCTGTGATTTGTTCTTGTTATGGAGGGAAAATGCATGATTGTAGGAATCGTTACAGGCTCGGTTTGGGCCACGCGGAAGAGTCCTCTTTTGGGAGGTCGCACCCTTTTGCGGATCCAAACAGAGCATGGAGAATTGGTTGCGGTGGACCCGATTGGGGCAGGGGTAGGGGAGTCAGTCCTTTTGCTCCAAGGCTATGCCGCACGACAGGAATGCCAGTGTCCTACAGATGCGGTGGTGATCGGGATTTTGGATCAAGTATAAGAAAGGAAAGGAAATATGACCATTGACGAAGGAATCCTCTGGCTCATGGGGATTTTCGCGGTACTGGGAGCCTTGGATCGGATCTTCGGGTCTCCCATAGGCTTGGGAAAACAATTTGAAGAGGGGATTCTCGCAATTGGGGCCCTGTCTTTGTCGATGCTGGGACTTTTGACATTGGCACCGGTGTTGGCGAATGTTCTGAAACCGATTTTGATACCTGTTTATCGGTTCTTGGGAGCGGATCCTGCCATGTTTGCAGGTACGATACTGGCAAATGATATGGGCGGAGCACCTCTTGCGGATGAACTCGCGCAGACACGAGAAGCGGCTCGCTTTGGTGGGTTGATTGTAGGCTCCATGCTGGGTGCGACGGTTGTTTTTACCATTCCTGTTGCTTTGGGGATCATTGAAGAGCGAGACCGTCCATCATTGGCGAGGGGTGTTTTGGCGGGGGTCATCATCATTCCTTTTGGTGCTTTCGTAGGCGGTTTGGTCGCCGGATTTCCGGTGGGAATGATTCTCAGAAATTTGTTGCCCATCGTTCTTTTTGCGATTGCCATAGCCTTGGGACTGAGATTTCTTGAAAAGGGTGTAATCAAGGGATTCCTTTGGTTTGGTCGGGTTATTATCGCCCTAATTACAGTTGGTTTGGGGGCCGGCATATTTTCTCATTTGACAGGGATTGTTTTGATCCCCGGCATGGCACCGCTCATGGATGGGGTAGAAGTCGTTGCCGGGATCGGCTTTGTCTTAGCCGGAGCCTTTCCACTGGTGTTTCTCTTGACCAAAATTCTCAGGAGACCTCTTATGAAGCTGGGGAGTTTGATTGGGATCAACGAGACAGCGGCGGCCGGACTGATTGCAAGTCTTGCCAATTCTATCCCCATGTTTGGCATGATGAAGGATATGGATTCCCGCGGAAAGGTAGTGAATGTGGCCTTTGCAGTTTCTGCCGCCTTTGTCTTTGGGGATCATCTTGGCTTTACAGCGGGCTATGATCCGGAAATGCTCCTACCTGTCATTGTGGCGAAACTCACTGCCGGTGTGGGGGCGGTGTTTGTGGCACTTTTCCTTACAAGGGAGCGTACGAGCTGACCTGTTACGATCTTTGTAAGAAGTTAGCTTCTAAGGTCGCTGTAAAGATTATCTTCTCCATGGGCACCTATACCGGAGAAGTTGCGGATCTAAGCCTCCCTGTCAGCTACGAGGATATCTACGGGATGACAAAGACTCTTGTTCTTACAAATGGAGAACTGTACAATACAAAATACGGTTTATTTGGATCTGAATATGGGGGCAGGGCTGTGGTACAAGGATGACAGCCCTGTCTCCGGCCCCATCAAAGAACCCCTGTTTTCTGTAAACGGGGGTTCTTGTGTATTTACTCAGTCGAATTCCTTTTACGTGGAATCTCGGGAGAAATCTTCCGATGCTCCGTTCGCCGGGGCGGAAAAAGAAAAACTGATAAAAGCCTCATGGTTTTTTTAAATAAAATTCCTGTTTTTTTGAAATAAGTATAGACAACAGCTTAAATATTTGTTACAATATTACAGCCTATACTATGCTGAAAGGGTGTACCCTTTTGTGTGTAGTAAATATTCAAAAGGAGCGAAAAAGTATGAGAAAGTTCAAGAACGTTCTTGCTCTGGTTCTTGCCCTCGTCATGATCCTCTCCTGCTTCAGCGGTGCAGCTGCAGCAGCCGGTCGTGAGAAGGTAGCAATCAGCGCAGAAAAGCCCACCCTTGAAACCTCCGCTAAGGAAAAAGGCGCCCTGAGCAGAGAGTTCAAGGAGAAGAACACCTACAAGTACGCCGATAACGAAATCGTTCGTGCCATCGTCGTTCTTGAAGGTGCACCCATTGCCGACTTCGAAGGCACCGAGGCCCAGAAGTCTGCTTACCGCGTTAAGCTGACCAACGAGCACAGCAGAGTTCGTAAGGCCATGACCATGAAGTATGAGATGGCATACGAATTTGATACCCTGCTCAACGGCTTCAGCTGCGACGTAGCCTACGGCGATCTGGAAAAGATCGCTGCGATCGAAGGCGTTGCCTCCGTTCACATTGCAAACTCCTATGCAGAACCCAAGCTTGAGATGCCCAAGAACAATGTTTCCGGCATGGTTAACGGCAACTTAGCTATGAACAATAGCGGCGCTACCGGCGAAGGCATTGTCATTGCAGTTCTGGATACCGGTCTGCGTACCACCCACGAGGCTTTCCAAGTCTACGACAGCATGGATATCGTAGAGACCCTCACCGAAGAAGATCTGGTTCACGCTGTTGCCTCCGGTAAGTATCTCAGTGCTAAGGTTCCCTTTGCATATGACTACGCCGAAAATGACAACGATGTAACCGACCACAACGGTCACGGCACTCATGTTTCCGGTACTGCTCTGGGCTATTCCGTATCCGACGAAGGCGTTGAGATCATGCGCGGCGGCGCACCTGCAGCACAGCTGGTCTCCATGAAGATCTTTAAGGATGCAGGCGGCGGCACCAAATCCGACATCTACTTCTACGCTCTGGAAGATGCATACCGTCTGGGCGTTGACGTTGTTAATATGTCCATCGGTGCACAGAACGGCTTCACTTATGATGAGTCTCTGGAAACTGCTGTTTTCGGCAACATCTATAAGAGAATGGAAGCTGCCGGCATCGTTATGTGCGTTGCAGCAGGTAACGAGTTCTCCATGGCTTATTATTCCTCTGTCCAGATCGCTGGAAATAGCTACATAGGTCTGGATTATCCTGACTTCGGCACCATCGCTTCTCCTGCTGCTTACGAAGGCAATGTCTCCGTTGCTTCTATGGAGAACTACGCATACCCCGATTTCGTCGTCATGGTTGGCGGCGAGCCCATTTCTTTCATTGACTCCTGCACCGATAAGGAGCATGGCTGGATGGACAACTTTGCAGATACCTCTACTCCTCTGGTTGTTCTGAAGAATGCTGAGGGCACTGATCTGTCCAACGGTTATGCAGAAGACTACGAGGGCGTTGATGTTACCGATAAGATCGTTGTTGTCTCCCGTGGCGACATCACCTTCCAGGAGAAGGCTGACTTCGCAGCAGCCGCAGGCGCAGTAGGCGTGATCGTTGCTAACAACGAGCCCGGTCTTATCTCCATGTCCATCGATCCTTTCCCCATTCCCGCTATTTCTGTTCAGATGTCTGCTCGCGAACTGTTCTTGGCTGCAGAAGAGGGCGACACTATCTATACTCCCCTTGGCAAGGAACTGGTTGAGAG
This sequence comes from Faecousia sp., assembly GCA_045601945.1. Classification (GTDB taxonomy): domain Bacteria; phylum Bacillota; class Clostridia; order Oscillospirales; family Oscillospiraceae; genus JAZOXB01. Next base: position 3,605 of record JAZSAO010000191.1, read on the forward strand.
TGCTACTGCTTTCACCATGAGCGAGTTCTCCAACTGGGGCACTTCTCCCATGCTGACCATCGATCCCATGATCACCTCTATCGGTGGTAATGTCTACTCCTCCTATAAGGATGAAGACGATCAGTACGAGGTTGCCAGCGGTACTTCCATGGCTTCCCCCAACGCTGCAGGTACCTTTGCTTGCTTGCTGCAGGCTCTGAATGAGTCCGGCTACTATGTGGACGAATTCGGCAACTGGCAGTTTGTAGATAAGGTTCAGCGTCTGGAACGTGCAGTTGCTCTGATGGCTTCTTCCGGCATTATTCTGGCGGATGCCGATGGCTACATCTACTCTGTCCGTAAGCAGGGCGCAGGTCTTGCCAACTCCGCAGATGCATTTAACCTGTACATGAACGGCGCTTACATCTCCAACCCCATTCAGGAACTGGGCGATGATAAGGAAAAGACCGGCGTTTACACCATGGATCTCGAACTTGTCAATGAGACCAAGAGCGATGTGGTTTATACCGACCTTTCTGCCTATATTCTCTATGACTATCCCGCAAATGGCGGCAAGCTGATTGTAAACACTCTGACCAGTGATTACATTTACCTCGGCAATGAGGGTGACGCAACCGTTACCTACATGATCGACGGCGAGGAAGTCAGCGAGATTACTGTTCTCAGCGGCGAAAAGGTTACCGTCAGTGTTACCATTGAACTGGCTGCAGAGATGAAGGCATTCTTTGATGCTTACTACACCAACGGTGCGTTTGTAGAAGGTTATATTAACTTTGCTACCGCTACCGAAGAAGGTTCTCCCGTTGAGCCTGTTGAAGCTCATGCAACCTTCCTGGCTTTCTATGGCGACTGGACTCAGGCTCCCGCAATGGAGACTCTGAACTCCTTCGACTATCTGGAAGCTCGCAACGCAGTTATGAACGGCGAAAATGCTCCCGAGCCCGACTCCGAGGCAGCTTCTGCTGCTATCTGGGCAAAACTCGAAGAGAAGGGCCTTTACTACACCGACATTAACTGGGCATACACCTCCGACACTGAGGGCGAACTGAACAACTATCTGGGCGCTAACCTGATGGATTGGGATTACTCCAAGTTCGATCCTGCACGTATCGCTATCACTACCCCCGAGAGTGACGGTACTTGGTACTATTCTCCCAAGATGACCATTGCTCCCAGCCTCCTGCGTAATGCAAGACACATTGTCATGACCATTACCGATAAGGAAACCGGCGAAGTCTACATGACTGACGATACCGAGTACCTGCCCAAGGATGCTTATGACTACGAAAACGGCTATTGGGCTGTCTTCAGCGTCTTCGAATGGGATGGCACCAAGGATGACCGCAAGACCTATGTTCCCTCCGGCACTGTTGCTACTGTCAACTTTGACATCCAGTTGCCCTATGGCGTAGCTGATGATATCTGGCAGGAGAACGTATGGCAGTTCGACATTACCGTTGACTCCACTGCTCCCGTAATCGAGAGTGTTGTATATGACGAAGAGGCTCAGACTGTTACCGTCAAGGCTTCTGACGAGAACTACCTGTCTAACATCTATCTGTGCAGCTTGGACTATGAAACTGTCTACGAGGTCAAGTCCTTCGCTCCCGAAACCGCAGGCGAAAGCTGCGAGGCTGTTTTCGATGTCAGCGAGCTGAATGCTTCTGCAGTTCTTGCAACTGTAATGGACTATGCTACCAACGAGAATGAGCAGATCGTATCCTTCTTTGAAGAAGGACAGGAAGCAACTCTGACTCTGGTTACGCCCGAGGGCGAGATGACCGCTGAATGTGTCACCGGTGACGAACTCAAGCTCCCCGAGGCTCCCTCTTATGATGGCTACGCTTTCACCGCTTGGGTTCCCGAACGTGTTGCAGAATCCGACGGTACCGACCTTACCGAATTCTACTTCCCCGGCGACTACTATCTGGTTTCCGAGACCGAGAACGTTCTCTATGCTCTGTATGCAAAGGGCACCCTCGTCGAGTATGACGAGCCCACCTTCGCTTTGGATAGTGCAGACGACTATTCCGGTAAGTGGGCAATCGTAGGCTTCCCCTATGATTACGACGCAATGTCTTCCAATCCCTTCGATCCCTATGCTTTCAATGGCGAACTGGGTGCAACTCATGTTGCTGAGATCTCCGACGCTGTGATCGCTACCGATGGATACTACTTCACCACCGAGGATACTTCCATCGTATTCGAACTGATTTATTTGTCAAACTATGATGCATATGCAATCGTCGCTGCGGATACCGGCCTGTACCTGCTGGACGTAGAGGGCGAACTCATGCTCATGGATACGCTCTATCTCCAGGGTCTGTGGAAGGTTTCCAAGGATGCCGACGGCTATGCAAATACCTACTTCTACAACTATCATGCCACCAACGACATTCTCCTCTTCAACGATGAGACTATGGAATTCCAGATCTTCGATGATTCTGTACCCTATGACGGCGATATGCTGCCCAGTGAGTATTTCGCAACCTATGCTTACAGATATCTGAGCACGGAATTCGTTACCGACTACTATACCACCGAGGTATTCATTCCCCAGAACCAGACCATCATCCTCTTCACCAACGACGTTCATACCTACATCAACAACGAAGGTCTCAAGTATTCCAACGTTGCTGCTATGAAGGAAGACCTGATCGCCAAGGGCAACGAGGTTATTCTGGTTGACGCAGGTGACCATGTTCAGGGTACCGCTTACGGTTCCATGGACAAGGGCGAAACCATCATTGACCTGATGAACGCTTCCGGCTATGATCTGGCAACTCTGGGTAACCACGAGTTTGACTACGGCATGGCTCGCGCTCTGGAACTGATCGACAAGGCTGAGTTCCCCTATGTTTCCGCTAACTTCTACAACGAGAAGGACGGCGTAAAGGGCGAAACCGTTCTGGACGCATACAAGATTTTCGAAATGGGCGGCAAGAAGATCGCTCTGGTTGGTATCACCACTCCCGAGACCTTCACCAAGTCCACTCCCGCATACTTCATGGACGAGAACGGCAACTACATCTACGGCATTTCCGCAGGTGATGACGGCGCTGCTCTGTACGCAGACGTACAGGCTGCTATCGATGCCGCTCTGGAAGCAGGCGCTGACTATGTCATCGCTCTGGGCCACCTGGGCGACGATCCCGCATCCGATCCTTGGAACTCCGAGGACGTTATCTCCAACGTTACCGGTCTGGATGCATTCATCGACGGCCACAGCCACAGCACTGTAGAGCGCAAGGAAGTCGCTGACAAGGAAGGCAACATGGTTGTCCTGACTCAGACCGGCGAATACCTGAACGCTGTCGGCAAGATGACCATTACCGAAAATGGCATCACCACTGAACTCATCACTGAGTATGCTAATGCTGACGAAGAAGTTAAGGCTATCGAAGACGCATGGG
>JAZSAO010000192.1:0-6425 GCA_045601945.1 Faecousia sp.
ATTTTATTGCAGGATGAATATCCTGCACCGCCTAAGGCGGCAAGAACAGTATTACAGGTTATTTCTTGGCGGCTTTGCCGCCATGCCGCTTACCAGCGGCATAATAAAACGGTTAATCCGTTTTATTAGAAATAAGTATAACATGGGTTCTTTCGATTGGCAAGGGGAGGTGCCTAAAAAAGGAACAAGCCGAGAAAATAAATCATACTTTCTCGGCTTGTTCCACAGTTTTTGGGATTAAATTAGGGGAAACAGCGACAAGTGCATGACCTTAATGTTGTGTCAGTCTACCGAAGTGACATCCCAGTTGTCCATGTCGATGATCCGATCTTGAAGTTGGTTCAAGAGGGCTTCGATCTGTTCCCATTCTGCTTCTGTCTCGATGGGGTACAGGGTGGTGTCCTCGGAATCGGGCTTATAGACGGATGCGAGGACTTTGCAATTTCCTGCTTCATCGTAGCTGTGGTCGGTGTAGACGATGTAGTCCTTGCCGGTTTTATCGTCCTTGAAGGAAAATAAGATCTCGCACTGAATTTCCTCACCGTTGTCGTTTACGATGGTGAAAAACATGGATTCATCCTTCCGGTCCATAGGGGATTGTTGTAGATCCATTGTAAAACCTCCGTATAGGGGTATTAGATGTATTGCTGCTTAATAACGTCAATAACACCGCGGGTGGTGAGACGGAGGGTGGGGATAACCGGCAGGGACATGAAGGACAGAGTCATGAAGGGGTCAATGCCTCTGGAAACGCCCAGACGGAAAGCCTGTTCCTTTGCAATTTCCAGCTTGTTGTTAATGGTAACCAAGCTGTCGTCACTCATAAGGCCGGCGATCTCCAGAATGACCTCGCCCAGAACCTTTCCGTTCTCCACAACGGTGATACCGCCGCAGTTTTCAACGATGCGGTTGGCGGCATATGCCATATCCTCTTCGTTGGTGCCTACAACGATAATGTTGTGAGAGTCGTGGGAGATGGAGGTGGCTACCGCACCGGAGGTGAGACCGTAGCCCTGAATATAGCCCAGACCGATATGGTGGGTGTTCTTATGACGTTCGATAACGGCGATTTTCAGAATATCCTTTTCCATATTGACTTCTGTGGAATAACCGTTATCTGTGGAAATGATCTCACCGGGAACCAGACCGATCACGCCACGGGGGCGAACATCATGGAAATCCTCAGCGGTCAGGTGCGCCACATGGAAGGTGTTGTGGGCACGCTCGGACAGATAATCCTCAACCTTGGGAGTTTCGAAGGCTTGCACTTCTCCGTGCTTACAGGTGAGGACACCCTTCTTAAAGACCAGTTCCACATTGAAGTTTTCAAAGTTGTCAATTACTGCAAAGTCAGCCAAATAGCCGGGAGCAATGGCACCGCGGTTATTCAGGGCAAAATAGCGGGCAGGGTTGTGGCAAGCGGTCTTAACAGCAACGATGGGATCCACACCCAAACTGATTGCACGCTTGATGATATAATCGATGTGACCCTTTTCCAGCAGGTCAGAGGGGTGCTTGTCGTCGGTACAGAACATACAGCGGTCGTAGTAGGGCTGCTTCAGCAGATCTACCAGAGCATCCAAGTTCCGTGCGGCTGTGCCGTCACGAACCATAATGAACTGCCCGTTACGGAGTTTGTTCATGGCATCGCCCATATCGGAGCATTCGTGATCGGAATAGACACCTGCGGCAACGTAGGCGGCAAGGTCTTTGCCTGCAAGACCGGGGGCATGACCGTCGATCTTTTTGTGGTGCGCCTGTGCGGCAACGATCTTAGAGATAACCTCTGTATCTCCGCCGATCACGCCGGGGAAGTTCATCATCTCAGCCAGACCCTGTACTCTGCCATGGTCGTAGAAAGAGTCAATGGCACGGTAGTCCAAGTTGGCACCGGACTCATCCAAGGGAGTAGCGGGAACGCAGCTGGGGAGCATGAAACGGACATCAATGGGCAGACCTTCCGTAGCCTGCAGCATATAGTCGATGCCGTCGGTGCCCATAACATTGGTAATCTCGTGGGGATCGGTGATAACGGTGGTGGTACCGTGGGGGATGACTGCCTTGGCAAATTCTTTGGGAGAGACCAGAGAGGACTCCAGATGGATGTGGGCATCAATAAAGCCGGGGCAGACGATCTTACCGGAAACGTCGATTTCTGTTTCGCCTTCGTAAGAGCCCATGCCTACGATCTGACCCTTAGCGACGGCAATGTCACCCTGACACAGTTCATTGGAAAATACGTTTACATAGGTGGCGTTTTTCAGGACCAAATCGGCCTTTTTCCGACCGGTTGCTACCTCAACGAGATATTGCTTTTTCATCAGCTTTCGCTGGATACGGGCTGCGTAGGTTTCTTTTGCAACTGCCATAGTACATCATCCTTTCATATCATGTTTGTATTTTAACTATGTTATCATAAAACAGAGGAAAAATACAGAGGTCATTTTTCACAAATTTATGAGATCCTTTTTGTGCCTTAGGTAATAAGAAAGTGTGGGTGGGTGCGAAGAAATACTCCCCAGAAACAGCCGGATCATTTATCTCCGAAGAGGCGATCCTTTACAGGAAGCAGGGCATAGTACAGGCCGACTCCTAGAGTGGCCATGACGGCAAATTCTCCCACAGCTACGCAGAGCATATTAAACCACATGGAATTGCCGATATAAATTGTCAGCTCTGCGCCCACCAGAAGTCCGTTTGCAAGGACGGGCATAAGCAGGGCAAAGAGAGGAAGCTTCTTGATCTTTACCTGTCTGAGCTGATACATGGCCATTGCGGCAAGGGCGGTGGCGGCTGTTCCGATAAACCAGTCCAGAGGCAGTGCCGCCGAGGAGGTAATGTTGAACAGCAGACAGCCCAGACTCAGGCCCCAAATGGCAGAGGGGGTGAATAGGGCAAGAATGCATAGAGCTTCTGCGGCACGATACTGGATGGCCATAGAAGCGGAACCGGGGAGCAGGGTGTTTTGCAGTGTAGATAAAACAACATACAGTGCGGCGAGCAGGGCTCCGTGGGTCAGGTTGCGGGCGCGTGTGTTTTTCATATTTTTTCACTCCATAGTTTTATTTTACGACAGGATGGTTTCGAACTGTCGTTTTTTTAAGTATTATATTTCAAGAAAGCAATTCGGCTGCAAAGGTTTCGTTTTCACCGGCTAACTTTCTCAGGCGGGCAACGTTTTCTTCCAGAGAGGTTTGATCTGCAAGGGCTTCGTCTATGAGTTGCAAGAGACGAGCGTTGCCGGTTTGCTCTAAAGACAGGTAGCGACTCTGTCCGAGATCGTCTAAGAAACCACTGACTTTCGGATCGTAGACCAATCCTACAAGGGGAACCCCCTGTCCTGCTGCAAAAATCAGGGTATGCAGTCGCATAGATACCACCAGAGACATCCTCTTAATAAGACAGATGATTCGTTCTCCATTTTCTCCTGCTTCTAAAATCTCGTGGGGACAGGAAAGCTTGGACGAAAGGCTCTTTGCGACAGGGAGGTCTCGGGTGGGCTCCATACAGTACAGTATGGGAATCAGCCCATGGGTTTTATAGGTATACTCCACTGCCTGTACCAGATCCTCTTCTTGATATCCCTCCCAAGGGCGGAGAGAGAACAAAGCGTAGGATGCCTTTGGATCCAGTCCACACAGATGGAGATAGTTGCTGTCCTCTGCGGAGATCAGCAGAGCCGGGTCTGCGGTTAGATGGATCCGGGGCTTGGTAACCCCCAGTTCTTTTAGGAAGTCCAGAGAATAATGATCTCGCACACAGATCACATCTGCACAGCTGTTGAGGATCTTTGCTGTTCTGAGACGATTTTTTCCCTTGTGAATGGGGCCGATGCCGCAACCGTAAAGCATGACCTTACAACCGGCTTTCTTTGCCTGACGAATACTGTATAAATAATAGAGCAGGGAACGGGTGCTGGTAGCATCCTGCATGAGAGTGCCGCCACCGCTGATATACAGCTTGGTTTTCTTTAGGACTCTGTGAATTTTGGGAGAACGGAAGGTATAGATTGCGGGGACGGAAGCACACAGCCGTGTTTCTTTGGGATCTCGGCTGAGAACCGTAATGGGAAGATCCGGATCAATATGGTTCAGCTGCCCTACAATGGCGGAAAGGATAGCGTTATCTCCCCGATTACCCTTTCCGTAGGCACCGCAAATCAAGGCACCGTCTCGTTTTTCAAACTTTCTGGCCTTGCGACGGAGGATTCCGGCATAAATATCCCGCTGCTTTTGAATCATGACGGGCAGAGAGAAGTGGGTACGGGTCTTTTCATACAGGGCTTGTCCCATGGCTTCCCGTTCTTCTTTGTGCTGTGCCAGATAGAGCATATGGTCACAGAGAGTCTGCGCATCTCTGGGACGGAACAGGAGACCGTTTTTTCCATGATCGATGAGATAGGGAACACCGCCGACCATAGAAGCGATGGTGGCACAATGCATCCGCGCGCCTTCTGTCAGGGCATAGGGGAAGGTTTCGGAAAGGGAGGTCAAAAGATTGACATCAAGAGCATGATAGAAGCTGTCAATGTCCTGTTCCCAGCCGGCAAAGATCACTGTGTCTTCGGGACAAAGTTCCTTTGCTAAAGCACGGATCTCTTCTTCTTGTTCCCCTTCTCCTGCAATGATCAATCGGAGGGCGGGCTGGGTTTTGAGAGCCTTGGAGAAGGCCTGTATTAGGGTGGTCATATCTTTAACGGGGTTAATACGGGCGGCAATGCCGTAGACCACGCTGTTTGGCTCGGTTTTCAGTCCGATTTTTTGGAAATAGGTCTCACGGGGGACCACAGGCCGCTCTTGGGAGAAATCTACACCGTTATACAGGGTGTAAATGTTTTGTACGTCGAAGCCTCTGGCGCAGAGCAGTTTGCTCATGGTGTGAGAGACTCCGATCCAGCCGTCAAAGCGAGGCAATACCATGCGGTTGATATTGCCGAAGGTCAAGGCGGCTAAGGGTCTGCCCATATAGTCCAGCCGATAGACGGAATGAACTGTGGAGATTACGGGAATTCCGGCCTTTTTTTGCAGGAGTTTTCCCATAAGGTTGGCTTTGGCTCCGTGGCAGTGTATGATCTCAAAGCCCTCTGCTTGGATCATAGAGAGGATCTGCTTTCGGGCTTGGAATAAATTTTTATCTGCAATGACGGTGGTGGGGATGCCCAGTTCCCGCGCCTCTTGGGCAAAGGGGCCTTCCATAAAGCAGACCAATCGCACAGTCTCCGTCTGTCCCAGCCCTGCCAAAAGGGATAACACATGGGTTTTTGCACCGCCCACATCTCCGCCGGAGATGATGTGAATGATATTCATACTGACATACCCTCTTGCTTTTTTAAGGTTCATGCTATATAATTATACTACAAAATCCACAAATAAGCAATACGGAGGTTTTTATGAAGCGCTTAAATTGGATCGATATTTTGATTATTGTCATATTGGTGGGGGCACTTGCCTTTGTGGGAATCAACACCCTGCAGAAAAAGATGGAAAGTGACTCACAGGAAATCGTAGAGAAGAACCCCTTAACAGAGCCCAAACTCCGCATGATCGTTGAGATTCCGGAACTCTCCCGTGAGATCGCAGAAAATGCCGTTGCATCTCTGGATAATGAGCCCAAAGAACTGGACGGGGACTTGGTTCCTATGACACGGATTTATAACAGCAACCGTTTGGCAGATGCACAGATCGTTTCTTGGGAGATCCTTGACACAGAAGAAGAATCTGTGGTTTGCGCCCGATTCACCATTGAAGCAAATCCCACTGTTTACCGTTGCAACTATTCCATCGGCACGCAAGAAGTCCGGATCGGTAAGAGTTTTATTGTGAAAACCATGACGCTTGAACTTACGGGAACCATTGTATCCGTAACGGAACTTGCTCCCATTGTGGAAACGGAGCCTAACAATGACTAAATATATAACAGAAAGCCTGATTTGGCGTCTGTGCGGTCTGCTCTATGGCTGGATCCGAGACAGCCTTTTCGGACGGGCTGCTCGATGGCTGGGACAGGCATGGAGACAGTCCGGGGTGTACGGCTTTTTTGCCCGACTCCTGACAAAGGCTTCTGCCGTGGAACGCTCCGGGCTATACAGACTTACGGAACGCGTGAATCTTAGGCTTCGTCATTGGGGAGGCTTTCTTTCCAAAGCCTATGAGGAGAGTTTTCTGGGGAGTACGTTGATTCCCACGGTGAAAAACAGCTGCTTGATAGGCTTCTTATTCCGCAACGGCGTCACAACGTTCCTCTTGTGTTGCGGAGGAAGCTACGCGATTATTGACTATCTTCTGCGAGATGTATTTCAGATGGCGGCGTTTGCCTCTGTTTGGGATGAGGCGTTTATGCTCCTGTGTGGGGCATGGCTCCTTCTGCGGCAGATGGGACAGGAAAAGCCCCTTCAGAGCCGTGTCAACTCTTCCGACCTAATGGTA
>JAZSAO010000193.1:0-2064 GCA_045601945.1 Faecousia sp.
CCTTGGATCAAGATCACCAATACCTATGGGAAGTCGCCTACCTACAATGAAAGCAGTTATGATCTGTATCCCCTCCATTTTGATCCTACCGGGGTGAAAACTGTAACCATTCGGTTCAAACTGGTAAACTGTACCGTCCCTACGGGGAAGATCCCTGAAATTGTCTTTGAATATTATACTCTCACGGGAAGCACCTACGGCTATGGCAACGATATGAAGGCCATCTATACCTTCCGCAATCAAGAATATATGACCGTCAGCATCCCCGTTAGCTCTAAGCTGACCAAGGCAGATTATTTGAAGGGCTTTGGCTTCCGATTCCGCAACATCAAGGGCGGCAGTAACGGACGGATCTATATTGATTACATGTATATTGGTGGGACGTCCTCCTTTGTTATGAAAAACCATGTGGACAAGACCTTCTTGTCCCAGAATGCGATTCCGATTACCTCCGGTGTAACTCGCAATCAGTTTGTTTTAAAGAATACTACGGACAACATTCCTGTTACCGGGTATTTGGCTACGGTTTCTCCCTCTGCTAAGGTGACATTCAAGGCCTCCTATGCCAGCTACTATACCGAGGGAAGCACCGTAGAGAGTCGAAGGAGTGCCTGTATGTCCATGCCCTTCAATCGTATGGTGGCAACAGATCATGCCGCTAACTATGAGGCTGTCACGGGAGATAAGGTACTCATGTGTACCAACGGCAACTTCTTTGATGTAGATACTCTGCATCCAAGAGGCTATTTGGTCTTGGAGGGGAATATTGTACAGACTTACGACTCCTTCCCGGCTCCTTACTTTGCGGTTCTGAAGGACGGGAGCTTTGCCATTCGGCCCTTTGGCACCCCTCTGGGGGATGTTAAGGAGGCAGTCTCCGGCTACCAGTGGCTGGTACGGGATGGAGAACTGGTTACTACCAATGATGATGTGACCCTTGCTCCCCGTACCGCGATCGGCCTCAAGAAGGACGGTACTGTGGTTTGGGTAGCTGTAGACGGCAGACAGGAGGGCTACTCCATGGGTCTGACCATCCACGAATTAGCAGAGCTCATGTATGCCGCAGGCTGTGTCAACGCCATTAACATGGACGGTGGCGGCTCTACCACTATGGCGGCCCGTTATAATAATACGGGAGATCTGGTTTTGCAGAATTCTCCTTCTGATGAAGCAGGGCCGAGACTCCTGCCTACCTGCCTGCTCATGGTGGCAGAGCCCTGTGACCATAAATTGACGGGTCAGCCCTATACTGTGTATCCCGACGGTACTCACTCTCAAATTTGCACCTCCTGTGGCGAGGAGATCCGAGTGGACCATAGCTACGACAACGGTGCCTGTGTTTGCGGTGATCTCCGGCACTTTGAGGGTGGGTTATTCTTTGACTTCTCCAATACCGATACGGACAAATACCGCTACATGGATCCTGTGTATCAATATCGGAACTTTGATATGACCTCCAACGGCACGTGGGGGCGTGGCTATTGGGCAACGGGATATACGGACACCACTTCAGATTTTACCATTAACAATACAGCCGGGACCCTAACCTTACAGGTAGGTCAGGGCTACAGCGGCTCCTCCGGGAGCGAGGTCTACGGTCCCTGGTTGAAGCTGACAAGCGCCTACGGCAAGGCTCCCACCAAGACGGACAGTCGCTTTGGCGCACTGTCTTATGATCCATCCTATGTGGATCATGTTGAGATCCGCTTTAAGGTTGAAAATTGTCAGGTCCCTACGGGGAAAATACCGGATGTCTATTTTGAGTATTACTACGAGAAAGACGGGGTTTACCAGGGTGCAACGGATATGTATACCACATATTCCTATACTCCCGGGGAATATGTGACCCTGTCCATTCCCGCAACAGAGAATCTCAAGGGAGCCCAGAACTTGCAGGCATTTGGCTTCCGCTTCCGAAATGTGAAGGGGAATACCACAGGCAAGATTACCGTAGACTATATCCGCTTTGTGGAGGGAGCCAAGGAGCCGGTAGAGGAGCCTGCCCTCAAATTGAATCATTCTTTGAACCTGGCAAGTGACATTTCCGTAAACTTTGCAGTTCCC
>JAZSAO010000194.1:0-2986 GCA_045601945.1 Faecousia sp.
TTACCGTTACCGTCTGACACTGCTTTGTAAAAATACCCGTATTTTAAGGCAGCTACTGTCCCATTTAATGCGGGAGTTCCGGAAAGATAAAATCAACCGTCATGTCGGTGTTTTTGCCGATGTGAACGGCAATGAATAGGAGAAAACTATGGGATTGAGAAAAATTTTAACACAAGAAGAATCTGTACTGCATAAGGTTTGCAGACCGATTACTGAATTTGATGTCAAACTTCGCCGATTGCTGGATGATATGGCAGAGACTTTAAAAGAGGCCAACGGTGTGGGCCTTGCGGCGCCTCAGGTAGGCATTCTCCGTCGGGTCTTTATTGTAGATCTGGGGGATGAGATTGTAGAATTGATCAATCCTGAGATCATCGAGACCGAAGGAGAGCAGGACGGCATGGAAGGCTGTCTTAGTGTGCCCGGTGAGTTTTGGCTGGTAAAGCGCCCCATGCGAGTCAAAATGAAAGCCCAGGATCGGAAGGGTAATTGGTTCGAGATCGAAGGGGAAGAACTGATCGCTCGCTGCTTGTGCCATGAAAATGATCATCTGGACGGTCATTTATATACGGAAATTGCATACCATAAGCTTACGGAGGAAGAACTCAGTGAGATTTATGGTACGGAGGATGAGGAATGAGAGTTGTTTTCATGGGAACGCCGGATATTGCGGCGACCTGTTTAAGCAGTTTGTTGGAAAGCCGTCATGAGATCATTGGTGTCTATACCAAGCCGGATATGCCCAAGAACCGTGGCATGAAGATGGAAATGTCCGATGTAAAAAAAGTGGCTTTGGCCCATGATCTGCCTGTATATCAGCCCACCACTTTTAAGGACGACAGCGTATACGAAGAACTGAAGGCGCTGAATCCCGATGCTATTGCTGTGGTTGCTTATGGCAAGATCCTGCCCCAGAGAGTGTTGGACATCCCTGCAAAAGGGTGCCTGAATATCCATGCCAGTGTTCTGCCGGAACTTAGAGGGAGCGGCCCCGTTCAGTGGGCGATCCTCAACGGCATGGACGAGACCGGTGTGACTGCTATGTATATGGCGGCAGAAATGGATGCCGGTGATATTATTGAGATTCGAAAGACTCCCATTGAGCCTTATGAAAACGCCCAGTCTCTGTTGGATCGATTGGCTGTAATCGGAGGCAAGCTGCTGTGTGATACCTTGGATGCCATGGAAGAAGATCGTGTCACCCGTACGCCTCAGGATGAGAGTCGGGTTACCTTTGCTCCCATGCTCAATAAGACCATGTGCCCCATTGATTGGAGCCGTAGTCCCCGTGAGATCGTTGACCATGTTCGTGGACTGGATCCTTGGCCTGTTGCAACGACTATGATCCAAGAAAAGCGGTTTAAGATCTATGCGGTTCGTCCTGTGGAAAAGACCACCGATAAGGAACCCGGTACCCTTCTGGCAGTGACGAAGGAAGGCTTAGAGGTTGCCTGTGGTGGAGGAAATGTGCTTGTGATCACGACACTTCAGGCAGAAGGCGGCAAACGTATGGCGGCACCGGATTATTTCCGTGGGCACCCCATTACTCTATGATGCAGGGACGAGAGGTGGCTCTCCGCGCACTTCTGGCTTGTAGGAAGAACGGGGCTTGGTCAGAAGGGGCTCTGAAAGATCTCCTTAGAGGTGTGGATCGGAGAGAGGCTGCGTTCGCCAGCCGCTTGTGTTATGGTGTGCTGCAGAATCGAATTTTGCTGGGCTTTTGGCTGAAACCTTTCATACGAGGGAAGCTGCAACCCGTTGTAGAAGAACTTCTGCATATGGCGGTATACCAGATCACCATGATGGACAAAGTTCCCCATTCCGCCGCGGTAAATGAAGCAGTGGAATTAGGCAAAAAATATGCCAATCCCCAAGCGGCAAAGGTGATCAACGGTATTCTGCGGTCTTTTTTGCGGGCTATGCCCCCTGTTGCGCCGGCAGATCTGTCTGTGCGATACAGCCATCCTCAGGAACTGGTGGAATTACTCCGACAGAGTGTAGGAGATCGGATCGAGGACCTTCTCCGCAGTCATAATGATACACCTCCTACGGTTTTGCAGGTTAACACCCTCCAAACCACCCAAGAGGCGCTGTTGGCTGAATTGGAACGTGGGAGCGCAGAGGTTGAGGCTCATCCTTGGTTACAGGATTGCCTAACACTCAGAGCCGGAGGCAGTATCGACAGTTTGGAGGCTTTCCGCAGGGGTGACTTTTACGTACAGGATGCGGCGGCTCGTCTTGCGGTTTGCGCCGCAGGGATCCAACCCGGCCAACGGGTTTTGGATTGTTGTGCGGCTCCCGGCGGAAAGAGTTTTGCCACCGCAATTGCTATGAAAAATCAAGGAGAATTGATCTCCTGCGATATTCACGACCATAAGCTGAAACTCATTGAAAAGGGTGCCCAACGGTTGGGGATCTCTATTTTGACCACGAGACTCCAAGATGCTTCTAAGGCGGTGCCTGAGTGGAAAGAGTCTATGGATGTGGTAATTGCAGATGTCCCTTGTTCCGGTTTGGGTACCATCCGAAAGAAACCGGACATTCGCTATAAAGATCTGAAGCAGACGGAGAGACTTCCGGAACTGCAACAACGGATCTTACATCAACAAGGAAACTATGTAAAACCCGGCGGTGTGCTGTTATTTAGTACCTGCACTGTTCTGAAACGTGAGAACGAAGCGGTTGCTGAGGCCTTTTTGCAACAGCATCCCCAATTCCGTTTTGAAAAAGGCCACGATCTGGTCCTGACGGACACGGTCAGCCTCCTCTTGCGAGATGAGACCTTTCGAAACGAGCCTTCCTATCTCCTCCCGGACACCTTCTGCGGAAGAACACAAATCAAACTGCACATACTGCATCACCTTATGGACAACATTTCCATAAGCTGTCGCGCTTTGTTCTCCTCCCCGGAAGCTGGGGATCCGTCGTGTGATGAGGGTCCGATTTTGTCGGGTACCCTCTGCAGCTTCCTTGTCCTTCAGTCGGC
>JAZSAO010000195.1:0-8015 GCA_045601945.1 Faecousia sp.
ATTCGTCCCGAAGGGACATAAAAAATCGACAAGAAAGAAGCTAACGACTTGAGCGTAGCGCCGGGAGAGGGGGCCAGGGGGAGAGGGCGGTTATTTCCGGGGAGAAAAGCCCCGAAACCGCCATGGTAACGATAGGAAATCTGTTCAGCGCCTCTCCCCCGGTTGTTTCTTTGGTTCGTTTCTTGTCAATACAAGAAATGAACGCCCCCGGCAGGGAGCGCGGCTAATACCGAGAATAATACCATCGTATCCACGCATAAACCGTAGACGGTGGTGGGACAGACTCCCCTTTCAAATATAGCCCAAATAAGGCTATCGTAAATTGAATTCGCCTTCAATTTAGCAAACGAAACAGTTCGATATACGGAAATTTGGTGATGGAATGAGAAGGGTTGGAAAAGGCACTGTTGGGGAAGGGATGCTTCCGCAACAGTGCCTGATCTTTGGTTTTATTCGGGGCTTTCGCAGAGATAGGATCCTCCCTTCCCCTTGGGGCGTTTAGCCTGCGAAGAATGCCTTTGCGCTGTCACTGTAGGCCATGAGGCACTTGCACAGGTCTCCCAGTGCGCCGGTCTTATTGTTGCCGTAGGTAGAGGCACTGTATTCCAGCATGCCGGTTACAGGGGTCTCGCCACAGTAGACCGTTGCATAAACAGGCTGTCTCAGTTCTGCCGCAAGAAGTCCGTCAAAGTCGAAGCTGTAGAAGCCCTTTTCTCCATTGTAGAGAACCGGTGCGGAAAGGGTCGCTGTCTTCTCTTCTCCGCGAATACTCTTATAAGACAGCACAAGGGACAGATCGGAGATCTCACCGCCGAAGCCCGTCAGATCTACAATATAGCGGATAGTCACCTTGGAGTCCAGAAGGAGAGATTTGCCGACCCACGCAACACCCATGGCTTCCCCTTCTCCTGTTACGGTATTGAAGGAGTCAAAGACCACATCTTCCAAAGCCATGGTCAGAGCCCTCTGCTCCTCTGTCATGAGGCTGTCTACAAGACAGTCTGTACGGTACCCCTTGAAGGTCTGGGCGGCGGCACCGTAGCGGAGAAGCTCCGCACACAGGGTCTTTAGCGTTACCTTGGTGCTCTCCTTGGAAAGCTGTCCGTAAGCATATTGTGCAATGGAATATCGGTCTGCAAGACTGCTGTAGTTCTCTCCGTTCTTGGTCAGGCGGAGGGTGGCTTCTACTTCATCATTCATGTGAACGGCTTTCAAGCCCGTCAGTACGAAGTAATAATAAGAACCCTCTCTGTCCTCTGCCGTAAGCCTGACTTCTTTGGTTCCTACAAGGCCATTCCCCTCATAAACAGGAAGGGTACAGACCAGAGTCATATCCTCATAGCCCTCCAGGTCAGCCTTGGGAACCAGATAGTTCAGAGAAATATCGCTTGCCAGATTCAGGCTGTGATAGATCCGAATATCCTCTACCACAGTGTCGTTCTTAGGCACTGTTTCGGGCTCTTCGGTTCCGCTCGTAGGCTCTTCGGGATCCTCTGTACCTGTGGGTTCTTCCTCCTCTGCAGGAGGCGTATCCCACAGGGCTTGGATAAAGGTTGCCGTAGCCTCGGGGACATTTCCATCTACCAGGAAACGAACGGGCTCGTAGCTCACTGCAGTTC
Organism: Faecousia sp.; assembly: GCA_045601945.1. GTDB lineage: Bacteria > Bacillota > Clostridia > Oscillospirales > Oscillospiraceae > JAZOXB01. The sequence continues at coordinate 1,620 of JAZSAO010000195.1, forward strand.
TCTTATAAACCTCCTCGTCCCCAGAGGCATCCTCGGGAGGCGCGAATTCGGAATCCGGGTGTGCCTCATAGGCAACCTTGATATCTGTAACAGAAAGGACATTCTCCTCTCGACTTCCCGTAGATTCGTTGTAGATCACCAGGTAAACTGTCTTTGTGCTGTCCGATGTCAAATAGCGGATATGACTTGTGTCCACAGCGTGATACTGTGCCGTTGCGCTTCTTACGCAATAGGAAGCCTTCCCTTCTACCGTATCCGTCTCTGTAACAAATCCCACCGCAAGGGTGCCGTTTCCTCCTCGGGAAACGGTCTTGGCACCAATATCCAAGCTACCAATGGGTACCTTGGTATCCACTTCCAGACGGAAAGCCACAGCCTGTCCCGGTGCTAAATAGACCTCATTTTTGGGACCTTCTTTATTGTAGGTTTTCACTTCTGCAGTGATGTAATCGGGGTGTGCCGTCTCTGTTATATTCCCGGTTTCCGGATCCACAAAAGCAGAGTTGGCATCTATGAAAACACCTCCGGGGATGGTTCCGCTAAGAGTGTCAAACTGTGCCGAGGTAAGGAGGATGTTGCGGATCTCCTTGATGTAGCTATGGGCTTCCTTGTCGAATTCATAAGCTTCCAAGGCAACATTCCGGTCGTCACTGAGGGTTTCTCCGGAAACATTGATGGGATCATAGATCCGGATCGCATCCAAGCAGAACTCGTTTCCTCTGGTGAGCCCACTGAGATTCAGTCCCGGGATCTGAGGCAGGCTTTCGGCCGTAATTTTGTCGTTGACCCAGATTTTAACATAATAGGTGCCATGTGCCAACCCCTGTACGGATACAACAGGGATCTGGTACAGCTCCAGTTCGCCCTTATTGTTGACCGTCACGGTCTTAACACGGTTGTCCTCTGCAAACTCATCGGCATTATAGACAGAAACACGGATGGTTCCCTGTTGCGGGCCTGTACGGCTGATAAGGTCGAAGCCGGTACCCGTAAAGGCAAAGCCCAGTTCCGTATACTGCTTTGCACCGTCGTAGTTCACAGATCCGTCACTGTTGATCACGGGAACGCCCCGTCCCTCTGCGTACAGAGTCTCGTTGTCGGAGTACATACTGTCCAGAGTATATGTGGAATCGTAACCGTAGGTGGAATCGGAGTCGGAGTGATATCCCTCCGGTGTTCCGTCCGGATCCGGTCCCACATAGATGTAATCAAAGCTGATCGTTCCGGTATTGTCGGGGCTGTAAATGTTATCCAAGACTATGCGCATACCTGTTACCCGGGAAACATTCTTCAGTAAATCCCCGAGCTCGACCGTGTAGGTAAACCATTTACCGTCTGTGGAAATATCCGACTTAGGTATGAGGTATGGCTCCTTTATGTATTTTACCGGCTCTTCGTTGGTAGAGTTTCCTGTACGGTCTCCGAAGCAAACCTTCATATTGGCAGCAGTTGCATTGTTCAACATCTTTATATTGCTAAACTTCACACGGATCCGGACAATCTCTGCCTCGGAAGGGTCAAAGTGCATATAGTATCCGCAACTGGTTCCATTTCTTGAAGTTTCAAACCAAGGGTGTCCGAGGGACTTAATGGTAAAGGTCATAGCACCGCCGGAGATAGTCGGAGCAGAGGAACGACCGTCATTGTACCGCCACTTGCCGGCTGTGTCAAAGTTGTCGCCGCCGTAAACAGAGCTTCCATACTTATTCTGAGCGGCTGCATCGTTGTCAAATCCGAAGTAGAGGCGGTCGGTACTCTCCCGCTTAGAGGGCAGCTTCTCTTCCGGTCCCACATAGATATAGTCAATGGAGCAGCTATAGGTCTTATTCGTATTGAGTCCTATGGGGTTAAAGCCAAAGCGTTTGACTGCGCCGATTTCGGCGTAGGAAACGGTATTGTCCCAGCCTCCGGACTTTTCCGGTAATTTAAAAGTGATCGTATAATAGCGGTTTGCCTGTACGCCCTCCGGGACCGGGTGAGTATAGCTGGTTTTATACATCTTGGGGTTATTCTTAAACAGCTCCACGTCAAAGCGTATTGCATTCTTGTCTACCAGTGCCGAAAGATCATTGATCTTGATCCTGACCTCAAACCAGTCGTCACTGCCGGGTATGTAATTCAGGTGATTAAAGTCCGTGTTACTTGTTCCGCTGTTAAAGACCACATAGGAATTACTGCCACTGGGACCGGAGAGATGCAACGCGCCGTCTGAAACAGAAACAGTGCGATCGTTGGTGCCCTTCCAGTATGCAACCGTGTCGAAATTCTTGCCGGTATAAACGGGGTTTTGGGTATAGCGGGTCTGGTCGGCAGCGGAGTTGCCGAAGCCGAAATACAGGATACTGCTGTCAAAGGTAGGAACGCTTGTATCGTTCACAGGGGCAGCAGGGATGACCGTTTCCGAGGGTGCCACATAGACATCGGAATCCTGACTTTGCTCCGGCCCCACATAGATCTCATCCACATAGACATACCCCGTTGTTCCGGGTGCACTTGCCGCATTAACGATGGTCAATCGGACAGCAGCGATCCGTGTGGCCCTGTGCTCTGCCAAAAGTTCCCGAATGTCTGCTTTCAATGTGATGTAATCGCCACCGGCGAGTTGTTGTTCGGACAGGGACCAGTCTACCCAACAGGCCGAGGTCTCATAGGTCGCATCGTTGTTCAATACGAAGCCCAAGCGGGCAACGGCGTATTCGGGATAATTGTTGATCTCTATCTTTTCCGGATCCACATTCAGATCCGTAGTCAGATCTTTCAGTTTCAGCTTGACCCGTGCCACCTCGGCTCCCGCGGCAGGATAATCTAAGGTCAACTGGCTACCGCCGTAAATTGCCGTCTGGAAGTAGGGGGAATTGGTGGAATAGCTCCCTGCCGCACCGACTGTAGCGGTCAAAACACCGTCAACGACCTGCACAGAGGGGGTTCTGCCGGAAGTAACGCTCCAGCCCGCTGCAGTATCGAAGTTAAAATTACCACCGTAAATGGGATCTGTATAGCGGTAGCGATCTGCCTCTGTATTATCAAAACCGAAATAGAGGCTGTTGCCGCCCATATTGGAGGGACAGGTTTCTTCCGGTCCGATGTAGATGTAGTCGATGTAGGTTGTAAATGCTACACGGGGTTCCAAACCGCGGATCAGGAAATTGATACGGCGAATAATGGACAGCTCTTTATAGGAGATGCCACAGGGGCTGTCATTATTGTCCATCGTAGTAGCAATGGGGAATTTCAGAACAAAGTAACCGTTATTGATATTGGATACAGGAAAATTCTTGGTGGTTACCGCAGTGCGAGACAAATTCGTATCCCCGGACAAGGGGAAAAATTCCACTCGCAAATGGGTATTGGTCAAGGTCTGTGCCCCTGTCTTCTCGATCTTCAAACGGATCTCCAACCAATCTTCCTCTGTGGGTCTGTACTGCAAGGGGAATTGCGCCTTGTTGGCGTCGGTGACAGGACTGCCGGCCTTACCCGTTGCAATATAGCCCCAGGGGTCACCGTTGGTGTTGGTAGTAGTAAACTTGATCACACCGTCACTCATACTGTCGATCGTACCATAACTGGGAGACCACCAGTTAGTAACATTGCCGAAGTTCACACCACCATAGGCAGAGTTTCCTTTATAGGGATTGGCGTTATCTGCATAGGTGTTAAAATCAAAGAACAGAACATTCTTGTCCCCTATGGGAGAATAATTGCCGACACTATGTTCCACATCTCCATTGTCCGTAAGACTGCCAATAGAGTGATTGTAGCGAATGCCGTCATCCTCCATGGCTCCTTCCTCGTCGGGATTCTCTTCCGGCTCAGTTTCTTCCGGTTCGGTAGTTTCTGTCTCCTCGATCTCCGTTTCTTCAGGCTCTGTAGCCTCATTCTCCGGATCTGTAGCCTCGGTTGCATCCTCTTCCATCCACTTCTCTACAAAGTCCAATTTTCCGTCCTCAGACAGATCCTCGGCTTCATAGTACATGATGGTAGCAGGGATGATCTCAATGGCCACCGTAAGATACCAGCCGCCGCCCAAATACACATCATCTACACGGACCATGGCATAGATGCGATCGATTTCCTCCAGCATACCGATAGGAGTGAAGCGAACAGTGTCAAGGCACTTATCATACACGCCGTTGTCTGTAGAAATCTCGCTATTTTCTTCACAGAGGAACAGCTCCGCAGGCTCTCGGAATACAATGGCGCCGTGCTTGCCTGTTTTGAGGAAGCCTTTAAGGGAAACCGACACATCCATGGGATCATAGGTAACGCATTTCAGAACATCTGCCTCTGTAAAGACAACAGGCTTACCGTAATCGATGACGATCTGCAAGGGCTCCGCTGTGACTGTATTCAGAGTCTGCACATTGAGGTTTCGGGTAGCAAAGCCGCTAAGAGGTGCCTCATATGCGAAGCTGCCGTCCTCCTGCCGATTTGCAATAGGTCTGCAGGTAGTGTTCACCACATTGGTATATCCGCCTACAGAAGAAGAAACAGTTTGACAGAAACCGTAAATAGAGATCTGCACACTGGCAGGCAGACCGATCCGTAAGAGTTCCTTGATCTGTGCCTCTGTCAGACCCGTAAGCATATACGCTCCCTCGGTCATAGGTACGATGGTGCTCATGTCCTCCACTGCGGCAATCAGCCTGTCCCTGAAAGTGCCATAGTTCTGTGCTACAGGTTCTCCGCTATAGATCACATTGTTGTGTGGATCATAGGTTCTGTAGATCAGGATCAGATCCTCTGCATTGGCTTTTCCACCTAAGGAGAAGGTGGCATCTGCCGTAAGCTGTACATCCAGATTGTCGTCTGTAAATGTCAGATCCACCGCACCGTAGTCACAACGGTTCAGGAGTTTAAAGCCATAGCCTACCTTTGTCTTATCCGCAACGACACCGCCCTCTTTGATCTCCTCACCGATAACACCGGGCTGGGTATATTGGTATTGGACCTTATCTGTAGCAATGCCGACGGGCATCATTTCGATATTGGTACGGAGGTTTAGATTGATCTGGCTGGTTTGCCGATCCACCAGGAACATATCAAAGGTACAGATATCTCCATCCTTTAGGTTCAGCTCCTGTACCTCCGGTCCGTTTAATTTGACCCCTCGCTCTGTTTGGGAATGCATACCGCCAATGTCGCAGACAAGGGTATCATTGATGAAGAAGTAAACATCATCATCACCGCTGAATGTAAATTCCAGGTTCTTATCCTCATAGTAAATAAATGTGCTCCGCACATGGTACATGACATGGTAATTTCTCCTGCCATACATGGCAGAATTGTTTTCATTTGCACCTGTGGAGTTATTCCCCAACATAGAAGGGGATTCAAAGCCGAGATCCGACGCCGCATTCAGGGAAGGAACGGAGGAGCCTACAGAGGTCGTCAGATTGTGGTTAAAGATCAAGCCGGAATCCACACATCGTCCGTTCTCCTTGTCGGAAGAAAAGACATAATAGCCCTGGCTGTCCTTCAGCATTCGCATAGTGCTCAGCTCATTGATCTTCAGGTTATAGGGCAGCTTTAGCGTAGTATCTACATAATCATCCCTTGCAGTCTCTCTCCACATATTGGTCAGCATGTAGTAGGCAAGGTCGAAGCAGTTCTCTACCTGATTAAATCGCAGAACACCTCCCGGCTTCCTGGTATCGGTCTTTGCAATGGTCGCATCATAGTTTGCCTCATAATCATATCCGCAGGCTCCCAGAGGATAGGGATTCACCGCTGCGCTTGAGCTGCGTTTGTTCCCCGCCAAGCCGCTGGGATCCACCTTCTGCATAAAGGCGGTATTCCAATGGGCATCATAGCTGCTCTTGGTTTTCGTGACGTCGGGAGCACTGAGGGTCAGGTATTGGCAATACAGAGCCTCTGCAAGATACCGAACCGTTTCCTCTCTGTAAACGATCTGTCCGTTGACCAGCTTCTTTTCGATCAGATCGCCTCTGAAAGAGCCTCCGTTTGTTCCGGTTCCGGCATAGCCCGGAATCGGGGCATTGCCGCTAAAGCTGGGGATACCACTGCCGAGGGTATAGGGACTGGTACCACCGCAATGCTCAAACAGGAAGCCATCTGCACGGAAGTCCAGAACCTCCATGGGGATATCCATATAAGAATTCGACTTAGACTCAATGTCCAGCAGAGCCATATAGGCCCAGAGGTCTTTTGCCTTGTCATCGCAGACAATGCGATCTGCATGATTTTTATCTGTACTCCAGGAGTTTCTCTTATTATTGTAAAGAGTCATGGCAGACTGAACAAACTTCAGGAAACCCAAATAGGTTTCTGCCGGATAGGCATCGTTGCTGTTTCCGCCGGTAACATAGGATTTTGCCTTTAACAGTACATTATAAAGCTCTAAGGGTACAGGATTTACCTGATAAATATTATAGCCGG
>JAZSAO010000196.1:0-6604 GCA_045601945.1 Faecousia sp.
TTGCCGCCAAGAAATAACCTGTAATACTGTTTCTTCCGCCTAAGGCGGTGCAGGATATTTATCCTGCGATAAAATGGTTTTCTAACCATTTTATCAAGAAACAGTATTATAAGAAATGCCGTTTCCAAAAACAACCTTGGGAACGGCACTTTCTATTGGCTTTAGTCTTTCCGAGAGCATTTTTCCGCATCGATCGCAAGAACAAGCATTAAAGCCCCCAGGGCATTTTGAGGATTGGGCACGTCGATCTCATAGGTATCGGTCCAGCGGAACAATTGCTTGGAAATCGTTGCAACAAAGGCCCCATAGGAATCTACAATGTTATAGTCCCATTCCAAAAGATGACCTTCCACACGCCATCCATAGCAGTCGATATGATATCTGGGACGGAAGAAAGAAAGTTCCTTGCTGACACAGCCGAAATATTGATCGCCCAAATACAGTTCGAATTCCGGAAGGAATGTAAGGATCCGCTCCCGTACAGTTCCAACCTCATTTCCCCGAGCGTCATAGATTTTTAAGCAATGCCCCCATGAAAGTTTTCCCTTCACGGTATAGACTACCGCCCCTGCTTCATCATAAATATCATAGCTATCAAACCATGAGAACATTCTCTGTTTAAAAATCAGTTTCATTGGTTTTATTATAATGCATCCCGGTTTTGGAGGAAATATTCCACTCCGGAATACAAAGTCGTAACAGAAATTGCAACAATGCAAATCCAATACAGTACAGAGATCACCGTTTCTCCCAGCAGCTTCACCGGCAGTTGTGCACGAAGCAGAAGCATAATGCACAGGGCGATCATGGTAACTACGGTCTTCACCTTTCCTGACCATCCGGCAGCAATGACACGTCCCTTGCCGGATGCGATCATACGCAAACCACTGACAGCAAACTCTCTGGCGAGAACGATCATCAGCGCCCATGCCGGGAACAGATCCCACTGGCAGAAGATGGTCATAGCGGCCAACACCAAAGCTTTATCTGCCAAAGGATCTAAGAACTTGCCAAGATCCGTAATTTGGTTATACTTTCTGGCAATGTGACCATCCACCAGATCTGTCAAACTGGCAATACCGAAGACCGCAAGAGACACATAGCACATAAGGTCCCAGTTCTTACTCCAGTACATGCAAACCATAAATACAGGGATCAATATGATCCGAAGCATGGTAAACTTTGTTGCCGTATTCACCTATTATTACGCCTCCTCCGCATAACCGCACAGATCTCCATCGCAGACATCTGTAATATGCACCATAACGAAAGATCCTACTTTTACCGTAGATTCACTTTCAAACAAAACTCTGCCGTCAATATCGGGAGAGTCTGCATAAGTTCTGCCGAAATACCGATCTTCTTCCGGATCATACCCCTCGCAAAGGACTTCCATGACCGTATCCATCCGGGCGTCGTTGTATTCATCCATAATACGAGATTGGAGTTCGGATACGATCTCTGCACGACGGACAGCAATCTCTTCCTCAGGGAATTCCATCTTTGCAGCTGCAGTCCCCTCTTCCGGTGAGAAGGGGAACGCTCCCACCCGCTCCAACTTGTACTTTCGGAGCCATGTACAAAGTTCCTCGAACTCTTCTTCGCCCTCGCCGGGGAGACCGGTGATCAAACTGGTACGGATCACCACACCGGGAATCTCTGCACGGAGTTTATCAAAGAGAACATCCAGTTCTTCTCGAGTGGAGCGACGATTCATTTTCTTCAGGATCTTGTTATTTACGTGCTGGATCGGCAGATCCAAATACTTGACGATCTTGGTCTCTTGGGCAATGGTGTCAATCAGTTCCTGCGTCATTTCATCGGGATAAAGATAATGAACACGGATCCAATGGAGTTTCTCGATCTTGCACAGTTGACGAAGGAGTTCCGGTAGCTTATGTTCTCCGTACAGATCAATGCCGAAGCGGCTGGTGTCCTGGGCTACCACGATCAGTTCCTTCACGCCGTCTTCTGCCAGCATACGGGCTTCATAGAGGCAGTCCTCCATAGTACGGCTACGGAACTTTCCTCGTAAGGAAGGGATCACGCAGTAGGAACAGTGATTGTCACAACCTTCTGCGATTTTTAAGTACGCATAATGCTCCGGAGTGCTGAGAACACGTCCCACCTCATCAACGGGAGCATGAATATCTCCAAAGAGGCTCACGGTCTCATCTGCTAACAGCTGTTCTACAACGGATACGATCTGTCCGTAGCTACCGGTGCCCAGAACACCATCTACCTCCGGCAGTTCCTCCAAAATTTCGTTCTGATAGCGTTGGGATAAGCAGCCCGTGACCAAGATCTTTCCGATCACACCTTCTGCTTTCAAGCCTCCCATTGCAAGGATATTGTCAATGGCCTCGGATTTTGCAGAATCAATAAAACCGCAGGTGTTGATAATGACAACATCCGCACCCTCTACTGTTGGCAGGATATCATACCCCGCTTCTTGGAGCAGGAACATCATCTGTTCTGCATTGACCTGATTCTTTGCACATCCCAGGGAAATCATTCCGATTTTCTTACCCATGGTTTTACTTCCTTTCGGTAATATGTTGTAACAGCATAGCATGATTAAACGCTACTGTCATCATAGATGAATAATTCATCCTCACGGGGGTCTGAATCAAATTCTTCCATAACACGGCGAATATCATTCCATCTGTGTCCCCGACGAAGGAGGGCATCTGTTGCCCGTTTGATCTCTATGCGATCCGGAGTCTTCCCTCGGAAGCGCTTTAAAAGAAAGATTCGGATCCCATCATCAGGAGGCGGCAGTTCTTCCAGTGCTTCCTGCCACAACTCTCCGGGAACCCCTTTTTCAAATAACATTTGTCGAAGTCTTGCCTGTCCGTAGCCCTTGGCAACGCCTTGGGCTACGATCATTTCTGCGGCTTTTCTGTCATCCAGAAGGTCCATGTCCTTTAGCCATTGTACAGCTTTTTCCCCATGTTCCTCCTGTTCCCCTTTCTGTCTCAAACGGCGGCGGAGTTCTTTCTCTGTAACAGCAGTGGCTGCCAGGATCCGCACAGCACGTTCCTTAGCAGAGGCCTGCGCAGCACTGTCCCGAATGGACTCCATCGCCCCATTGGGGATCTCCATGCCAACAGCAAGTCTCAACTCCGCAATCACAGAAGGATATACCAACAGGCTGCTCCCATCTCCAAACCGAAGCCGTAGCTTTCCATTGGGAGACCGCGTTGGCTCTATGGCCTCAATCTTCATCAGAGCCTTCGTCAGCACCAACACCGGCGCCCATCTTCAGGCCACGCATCTTGCTAAAGTGTTCGCGAACCTTTTCTGTCAGTTCCGCTGCAGTCTCAGGATGTTCTTTCAGGTAAATCTTGGCATTTTCTCTGCCCTGTCCAATGCGTTCGTCCCCAATGGAGAACCAGCTGCCGGACTTCGTGATCAGTTCCATGTCTACGGCAATATCCAACAGTTCGCCCATACGAGAAATACCTTCGCCATAGACGATATCAAACATTGCTTCACGGAAGGGAGGTGCGACTTTGTTCTTAACGACCTTGACGCGGGTTCGATTGCCGATCACTTCACTGCCATTCTTAATAGCCTCTACCTTCCGTACATCCAGACGAACAGAGGAATAGAATTTCAGTGCATTGCCACCTGTCGTGGTCTCAGGGTTACCATACATCACGCCGATCTTCATACGAAGCTGGTTAATAAATACTACCAAACAATTGGTCTTAGATACCGTACCTGCCAGCTTTCTCAGAGCCTGAGACATCAGTCTCGCCTGAAGACCGACGAACGCATCGCCCATTTCGCCTTCGATCTCTGCTCTGGGCGTCAGTGCTGCAACAGAGTCCACAATAACCACATCGATAGCCCCGGAACGAACCAGCGACTCGGTAATGTCCAGAGCCTGCTCACCGGTATCCGGCTGGGCAACCAGCATAGCATCAATATCTACGCCGATCTTAGATGCATAAGAGGGATCCAGTGCATGCTCCGCATCCACAAAAGCAACCTCGCCGCCCTGCTTCTGCGCTTCTGCGGCAATGTGCAATGCCAAGGTTGTCTTACCGGAGGATTCAGGTCCATAAATCTCAACAATTCTGCCACGGGGCATACCGCCGATCCCCAAGGCTGCGTCCAGCGCAAGAGATCCGGTGGGGATCGCATCGATCTGCATCTCTACCTTTTCCCCTAAGCGCATAACCGCACCTTTACCATAACTTTTCTCGATCTGATGCAGTGCCGTTGCAAGAGCCTTCTTCCGATCCTCGGCCGGGGTCGGAGCTTCGTAAGTTGTCTTTTTGCTTGCCATAGTTATTCTTCCTCACTCTCTCTTTTACGGGCTAACACCGCCCGAATAATATCTCCGCTGTCTCTTCGCAATTCCTGTATCTCATAGCCGCCCTGTGTCAGCAATTCGCAGACGTCTTCTTCCTGTCCCATGCCGAATTCAAGGCAGAGATACCCACCGGGAACCAGTGCCCCGGTGTAATTTTCAATAATTGCACGATAGAAATCCAGCCCGTCGTCTCCTCCGTGGAGAGCAAGCTTAGGTTCGTAATCCCGTACAGAGGGATCCAGTGTATCCATATCCGCTGTAGTAATATAAGGCGGATTGGAAACGATCAAATGGAAGCTGCCCAAAAATTCTGCCGCAGGCTCCCGTACATCTAATTGAATACAACTGACTCTGGCAGAGAGTCTTTGGTTCTGTACATTCCGACGTGCTACCCGAAGGGCCTCTTGAGAAATATCCGCTAAGGTTACCCTCGCATCCTTGACTCGTTTCGCAATCGCCATACCTATGCAGCCACTGCCGGTACACAGATCCAGAATCCGAGGATTCTGCTCTAAATACAGCGCCTTCTTTACCGCAAGTTCCGTCACTACCATGGTGTCGTCTCTTGGGATCAGCACATGAGGGTTGATCTCTAAAGTCATATCGTAGAAATCCCATTGCCCTAAAATATAAGGCATTGGTTCTCCCTTTAGATATCGCTGCACATAGTCCTCCGCCCGATCACAAAGTTCCTCTGCAGGAAATTCCTCCCTGCGAGCGATTAACTCTTCGACCGTAATCCCACAGGCCGCACAGACCAATTCTCTTGCAATGTTGGCAGCAAACTGCCCTTCTTTTTCCAAGAGACTTTTCCGCGCATCTAAGTATAAATCTCCGTATTTTTTCACCAAAGATCGCTCCCCTCTTCATCGGGGATGACTGCAGATAAAGCTGCTATACCAACTTCGATCATAGAGTCATCGGGTTCGTTGGTAGTAATATACTGTAACCACATTCCAGGAGCGGATATGGCACGGGTGAACCAATTGTCGTAACGGCCGACCATACGGTTGATCTCATAAGCAATGCCTACAACCACAGGCAGAAGCAACAGCTTCATAAGCACACGGATCAAAGCATTCGCTATGGTAGACGTAAAAGTTGGCGTAATTGGTGCCAAAAGGATACTTGCCACAGAGAATACTAAAATAGACAGAAACAGCACCACAAACAAGAAGCTGGTTCCGCAACGGGGATGGAGACGGGTCTGCTCCCGTACATTTTCCACGGTTAAGGGCAACTTTGCCTCATAGCAACGAATAGTCTTGTGTTCAGCACCGTGATAGGCAAAAACCCGTTTCATATCCTTCATACGGGACATTAGGGACATATAGAGCACCAATATCACGATCCGGATCAATCCCTCTACTAAATTGTGCACCAATTCATTGGGGATCCACCGCTTAATAAAGGATCCGATGAGAGACGGAAGAACCACAAAAAGCCCTACAGACAAGCAAATGCCCAAAATAACTGCTAAGGTCGTAAATGCACCGGTAGACAGCTTTTCCTCCAGCCACTTATCCAACTTAGAGGGATTCTCAACAGGCTCTTCTGTTTCTTCCTCGATCATAAAGTCGGCAGAATACATCATGGCACTGACACCGATCTTCATAGAAGTCCAGAAATTAAAGATTCCTCGAATAAAGGGCACCTGCTTCAATGAAAAGGCAGAGATGCTTTTTTTCCGTTCCTCGACTTTTGAATGTAAGCCGTCCTTCGTACGCACGACTACGGCACTTTTGTCAGGCCCCAGCATCATAATGCCTTCAATCAAAGCCTGTCCGCCGATCATTGTTTTAAATTGCTCGTTACTGCTGCATCCATTTTTGCATGAATTCTCGCAATTCGTCTTATTATTGTTCTTACTCATGGGCATTTCCTTTCTCCCTGCCTGAAAAATTAGGTCTCTCCCACAGGCAGACGGATAGTTACAAGGGTGCCACCGCCCTCTGCATTAGAGATATCCAAATGACCTCCATGCATAGAAACGATCTCCTCGCATACCGCAAGGCCGATACCGCTTCCTCTGGCTTTACTGCTTCCCTTGTAGAACTTTTTCTTAATTAAAGGTAATTCCTCTTCGGGAACACCGGGTCCAAAATCGCGGATACGGATCACGACCTCTCGATCCTCCAAACGGATCTCTGCAGTGATCTTGCCCCCGTCACCACCATGCTTTGCACCATTGTCCAGAATGTTCAGGAACACCTGACGCATACGGGAGGTATCACAAGGGATCTCCGGGATCTCGTCATCATTTTCCAAGTATTCCAGCTT
>JAZSAO010000197.1:0-3702 GCA_045601945.1 Faecousia sp.
CTGATTTTTGGATGGTGAATAATAAACGGGCTTGTCTTATGATTTCGTAAGACAAGCCCGTATTAATGATATGCTCGGATCTATGCAAGGTTTACGGTGGAGATTCGATATATTCTGAGAACAATGGAATATTTTATGCCAAGATCCCTTTGTCCTCCGGACAAAGGGATCTTGCGTAATGATTGGGGAATTATTTTGCAGATTCTTTCTCTTCTGCATCGTTTTCGGGGAGGATCTTTGCAAGGATCACGCCCAGAACAGCAGCGATAGCGGTGCCACTGACATTGAAGCTACCGAGAGAGATGCCGTTGGGAAGGCCCAAACCGATAACCAGCATAACAGCGGCAATGACCAGATTGTAGCTCTTGGTAAAGTCAACCTTGTTTTCAACCAGCATACGCAGGCCTACAGATGCAATCATACCGAAGAGGATGATGGAAACGCCACCCATAACAGGTGCGGGAATGCTGGCGAGGAGACCGGAAACCGTTCCGAAAAGAGACAGGACGATAGCGAAAACAGCAGCGATTCGCAGGGTTGCGGGGTTGTAGTTCCGAGTAGCGGCAAGAACACCGGTGTTCTCGGAGTATGTAGTAGCTGCAGGGCCGCCCATGCCGCCGGAGAAGATGGAAGCCAGACCACAGCCCATAAGGGTGCGATGGAGGCCGGGATCTTCGATGTAGTTATTGCCGGTAACAGCACCATTGGCGGTAATGTCGCCTACGTGCTCAACAAAGGTTACGATGGAAATAGGAGCGATCATGGTAATGGCATAGGTGATAGCATTCCAATCGGTTACAGCGGGTAGAGAAACTTTGGGAAGCTGGAAGATTTGCGCAGAAGTAACTGCGGTTGTATCAACCATGCCCAGAGCAAGGGAGAGGATGTAGCCGGCTACGATACCGATGAGAATGGGAACCAGCTTGATAAAGCCCTTGGTGAAGAACATAACACCGATGATGGTTAGAACGGTGAAAATAGCAACGACCCAATTTTTCCAAAGAGGAACGTCTGTAACGGTGACAATATTGTTCATGGCAGTGGGAGCCAGCATCATGCCGATGATAATGATCATACAGCCGGTTACGATGGGGGGGAAGAAATTAGTGATTCGCTTAGCACCAAAGAGTTTAACCAAGCCTGCAAGGATCAGGTACAGCACGCCGGATGCCATGATACCCCAACCTACATAGGAGGCGAAATTATCAATGCCCTTGTCGGTGCAGAAAGCACTGACAGCACCGATGGCGGTGATGAAGGAGAAGCTGGAGCCCATAAAAGCAGGAACCTTAAAGCCGGTGATCAGGTGGAAGATCAGGGTGCCAATACCCATACACAGCAGGGTTACTGCAGGATCTAAGCCGGTGAGCGCGGGAACGAGGACGGTGGAGCCAAACATGGCGAAGACGTGTTGGAACCCTAAGGTCACTGCACGGCCGGGCTTGTCGTTGCCCCAAAGAATGGAATTTTTCTTCATAAAAACCTCCGCAATAGTATATTTCGTTGTTACACGAATGAATAACGGTATTATAACATAAAATGGCGAATATGGCAATTATTTATTCTTTGTTTTTTCGTGAAAAAAGAGAAAAATAAAAAAATGGGGATAGACAATCTGCTGAATTTTTGGTAGAATAGGTATATTACGGAAAAAAGTTGAGGAGGTTGTACTATGAAGTGCCCCTATTGCTCCTATTTAGAAAGTAAAGTTGTCGATTCCCGTCATTCAGACGAGGGAAATAGCATCCGTCGGCGTAGAGAATGCCTTTCCTGCCAGAAACGTTTTACCACCTATGAAACGGTGGAAAGTCTCCCTGTCATTGTAGTGAAAAAGGATAACAGCAGAGAACCCTTTGACCGTGAGAAGATTCTCCGCGGTATGGTTCGCGCCAGCGAAAAGCGTCCTGTTGCAATTGCTGACATTGAGGCAGCGGTTGCAGAGATCGAACAGATCGTCCAGAACTCTCTGGAGCGAGAGGTCAGTACCGATAAGATCGGCGAACTTGTTATGGATCGTTTGAAACAACTTGACGAGGTTGCTTATGTTCGTTTTGCTTCTGTTTATCGTCAGTTTAAGGACATTAACAGCTTCATGCGAGAATTGACTAAGATCTTGGAGGAAAAGTAATAACTACGAAATTATGAAGAAACTGACTATTTATTCGTTTGGAATTCTTGTCATACTGTCTGTATTAGCGGTATTGTTGAATCTTGGAATTATCAAACCAAAGTATGAAGTATATCCTTCCGCCACTACGGCTTCTACAGAGGAAACTGCTACAGAACCGACTACGGAGGAAATTACCACTGAGGCTCCAACTACCGAGGCGCCCACAACGGAACCTCCCACCACAACGGAACCGGAGCCTGTAATTGAGGAAAGCGGAAAGTCTGTCATTTACGAGGGTGTTTCTCTTAGCACTTATTATATAGATGGGGAAGAGACCCTTATGGCAATGGCTGCGGATCTGGCAATAGAAGGGGAATTGGAATATGTTCCGCTGCTGGAGACTGTAGAGACCTTGGGCTATCCCATGTGGGAGGACGAGGAAACCGATATCCTCTACATTACCCCTTCTGCAAAGGCCTTTGAGATCCCCGAAGATGTCAATGTGCCGGTCCTCATGTATCATGCCGTCAGCGACAATATGTGGGGCATTGGGGAACTGTTTCTCAGTCCCACTGATATGGAGAAGCAACTGGCTTATCTGGTGGACAATGGCTATGATCCCATTTGGTTCCAAGATCTGTCCCATGTAGAGGACTACGATAAGCCTGTGATCTTGACATTCGATGATGGTTATGATGATAACTATACGGAACTGTTCCCCTTGCTTCAGAAGTATCAGATTAAAGCAACGGTATTCATCATTGGCAATGCTTTAGGAATGTCCCATAAGATGACGGCAGAGCAAGTGGCGGAAATGTCTAAATCCGATTTGATCACAGTGCAATCCCACGGATATACCCATCATGATATGGATGTTATGGGAGAAGAAGAACTGGACTATGAATTGGGCGAAACTTGGCGTGTGATTACCCGTATTACAGGGAAGATCCCCTCTGTCCTGTGTTATCCCACAGGTCGCTACAGTTCTAAGACGATTGAAGTTGCAAAGAAATACTATAACTTTGCACTTAAAATGAATGGCGGACTGTATAACACTTCGGCAGATGATCCATACGAGGTGCCCCGCTATTACGTGTCTCGATATACAGACATTTATACATTTGCCTCCTATCTTTCTGAGGCAGGTAAGTAATACAGAAAAGATCCACCGACCCCAAAACGGGGAGGTGGATCTTTCGTATCCTGACCATGCCGTTCTCCTGTAAATACTGATTTCTTTGAAAAAAGGGGCGCAGTGCGCGATTTATGGAAAAGAAAAGCAGGTAAAAGGAGTGGACAGTCACAGAAAGGAAAAAGGTTAGGGGATAGAGAGGGGTCAAAGAGAGAGGGATTGGAGAAAGCACACTGCGCCCAAGGGGGAAGGCGTTTCTTAGTTCCTGCCCCCGAAGGGGCAGGGAGGTGTGCGTTTATCTGGAGAAGAAGAACATAATGGCGAACAGGATGCCGATGATCCAGGTGCCGATCTTGATCTCCTTAATTTTGCCGGTGAAGAGGTGGATGACGATATAGGAGATCATACCGAAGGCGATGCCGTAGGAAATGTTGTAGGTGAAGGGCATCAGAGTCATGGT
>JAZSAO010000198.1:0-1924 GCA_045601945.1 Faecousia sp.
CGACGGCGCCAGCGTCAGCCCCGCCGATGCCGAAGCCCGGGCCTGGATCGATGCAATCGTCAACGACACCGAGCAGATCGTGAAGCCGGAGCAGGCCTGCGTGGTTTCCGAGATCCTGGAAGCCATCTACGTTTCCTCTCAGACGGGGAAGGCGGTGTATTTCGATTGAAGATTGCCCTTTACGGATTGTGGCACGTTCACGCCCCTCAGTATTATAAAACCGCCTGCGCCTATGGGGAGGTGATTGGCGTCTACGACTCCAATCCCGCATGGTTGAGCGACTTTTGTCAAAAGAATTCCCTTCGCGCCTTCACCTCTGCCGAGGAGCTTCTGCAAAGCGATGCGGACGTGGTGATCGTCTGTACTGCAACCGACGTCCACGCCGACGTGATGGTGTCCGTTGCCGATGCGGGCAAGGATATTTTTACCGAAAAGGTTCTCGCCTTGACCAAGACGGACAGCCTTCGCGTCGCCGAGGCGGTCAAGCGTAACGGCGTGCGGTTCTGCATTTCTTATCCTTGGCTCTTCCGCGGCGCCATTCGCACCGTCAAAGCCGTTGCCGACAGCGGAGAGTTGGGAAAACTGAACTATTTCCGCTTCCGCAACTGTCATAACGGAAGCACGGGCGGCTGGCTTCCCACCCATTTTTACGATGCCAAGGAATGCGGCGGCGGGGCGATGATCGACCTGGGCGCCCACGGAATGTATCTTGCAGATTGGTTTTTGGGGCTTCCCAAAACCTATTCCTCCACCTTCACCCTCGCCTGTCCCATAGAGAAAAATCGGGATGGTCTGGAAGACAATGCCATCACTGTCATGGGGTATAAGGACGGTTCGATCGCCGTGAACGAAACGGGGTTCGTCACCGTCGGTTGTCCCGAGACTCTGGAGGTGGGCGGAGAGACGGGCTACGTGTTCTGCGACCGTACCCGCGTGGTGAAGCGCACGGTTGCCACCGGGCGAAACGCGGTTGAGGTAGATCTTCTGTCCGATCTGCCCTCTCCCTTGGATCAGTTTTTGCAGGGTAAGGACCCCGAGGGGTGCGGCATAAACGAAGCGATCCGTCTGACCGAAATGATGGAAGGTGCCTACGCCTCCATCGTGAAGTAACGTGCTTTCTCTACCTATAATAATATGCGCATAAAAAAGAATGTCGGGATCCGAAAAAGATCCCGACGTTTCTTATTGGCAAAAAAACCACCAGCAGTGCTGGTGGTACCAAAAAGCTTTAGCTATGGTGGACAAATGTATCCTCCTTTGGTATAATAAGATTGGCCGCCAGCCAAAGACCTTAAAAACCAAAGGAGGAACCAAGTCGTGAAACTTGATGTAAGTAGTTTAGCACATACGAAATGGAATTGCAAGTACCATATTGTATTTGCGCCAAAATTTCGGAGAAAAGTCATCTATGGAAAGATAAAAGAGGACATAGGAAAGATGTTGAGAAAGCTCTGTGAATATAAGGGGATAGAGATTCTTGAAGCTGAAGCTTGTCCGGATCACATCCACATGTTGATAACGATTCCCCCGAAATATAGCGTATCTCAAATTATGGGGTACCTAAAGGGAAAAAGTAGC
Source organism: Faecousia sp. (assembly GCA_045601945.1). GTDB lineage: Bacteria > Bacillota > Clostridia > Oscillospirales > Oscillospiraceae > JAZOXB01. The sequence goes on from JAZSAO010000198.1 coordinate 1,579, forward strand.
CTGATGATATATGAGAAGTATGCAAATTTGAAATATAAGTATGGGAATCGGCACTTCTGGTGTAGAGGCTATTACGTTGATACAGTAGGGAAAAATAAGAAAGCAATTGCAGAATACATACGAAATCAGTTGAAGGAAGATTATGAAGAGGATCAAATGAAACTGATTGAGTATGTAGACCCGTTTACGGGTAAGCCGGCAGAAGACGGCAAAAAATAAAGCCCCTTAAGGGGCAGCCTGTGGAACAATCGCGGCTGGCGGTCGTTCGATGAGCCTATAGGCTCGGCAGGCAAAATGCCCCACGGGGGCTGCGTCATGCCACCGGCACGGCCGGTGGTCATGACTT
>JAZSAO010000199.1:0-3511 GCA_045601945.1 Faecousia sp.
TACCCCTTGCGGGTGCATCGCCCGAGGCACTTACAATAAGTACCGGAGCTTATTTTGCGTAATAATGACGATTATGTTCGCCTGCTAATGATCGACAACGAAAATGTTGTTATTTATACGAAAAACGCACAAAATCGAAACGTTTTCCGGCGAACACAGCTTCGCCCCTACAAGGCATATGCGATATTTCGACATAACACAATATCTGTAGACTTGCTTACTAAAGTATATAACCTAAACTGTAATTTGTTGATTTGTTTGCGATTTGCATGGGCCAAAGCTTCTCTGTCAAGCTTTAGGTGGGGCGAAAATAAAGAATGCTATGGATTTAAACCCGTTCTCTAACAAAAACAGACTGTACCCTCACGGATACAGTCTGTTTCGCGGTTTGTGGGATTATTCTTCTACGATTGCAATATGGACGTCGGACAGCTGCTTGGGCTCTACGATGGAGGGAGCACCCATCATGATATCCTGTGCGTTTTTGTTCATGGGGAAGGGGATGACTTCACGGATGGAGTCTTCACCTGCCAGAAGCATGACCATACGGTCAACACCGGGGGCAATACCTGCATGGGGAGGTGCACCGTAGGTGAAAGCGTTGTACATTGCGGGGAACTTGGCCTTTACGTCCTCTTCGCCCAGACCGACGATCTCGAATGCACGGATCATGATCTCGGGGTTGTGGTTACGGACTGCACCGGAGGACAGTTCAACGCCGTTACATACCAAGTCGTACTGGTAAGCATTGATGGACAGGGGATCTTCTTCGTTCAGAGCCTTCAGACCGCCCTGAGGCATGGAGAAGGGATTGTGGCAGAATTCCAGTTCCCCGGATTCTTCGCCGATTTCGTACATGGGGAAGGCAACGAACCAGCAGATCTCGTAGCGCTCTACGTCCATGAGACCCTCTACTTGGGTACCGATAAGCTTACGCAGAGCACCTGCGGTCTTCACAGCTGCGCCGTACTTGCCGGCAGACAATGCTACGAAGCATCCGTTGGTCAGACCCAGCTTCTCGATGATCTCTGCCTTCTTTTCCTGCAGGAACTTGGAGATGCCTCCGACTAACTCGCCGTTTTCGTCCAAACGGAACCAGTAAGCCTTGCTACCGGAGAGCATTTCTGCATCAGCGCACAGCTTGTCGATGAACTTACGGGTCTTGTTGAAGTTGGGAACAACGATCGCTTTAATGGTCTGGCCTGCGAAGGGTTCAAAGCCGCAATCGCCCAGAAGTTCGGAAGCCTCGGTAAGCTCTAACTTAATACGCAGATCGGGCTTGTCGGAGCCGAAGCGTTCCAGAGCCTCTTTGAAGGGAATGCGAACGAAGGGAGCGGAGGAAGCAACATTATACTTGCCACGAGCGGCAAAGATGGGGGGGAATACGGTCTCGATAACTTCGAAAACGTCATCCTGACCGGCAAAGGCCATTTCCATATCCAGTTGGTAGAACTCACCGGGGCTGCGGTCTGCACGGGCATCCTCATCACGGAAGCAAGGTGCGATCTGGAAATAACGGTCAAAGCCGGAGGTCATGAGCAGCTGCTTAAACTGCTGGGGAGCCTGAGGCAGAGCGTAGAACTTGCCGGGATGGTTACGGGAGGGAACCAGATAGTCTCTTGCGCCCTCGGGAGAGGAGCTGGTGAGAATGGGGGTGGTGATCTCTAAGAAGCCCTGCTCGGTCATGCCCTTACGGATATCGGCAACAACATTGCAACGCAGGACGATGTTCTTCTTGACTTCGGGGTTACGCAGGTCCAGATAGCGGTACTTCAGACGCTGATTCTCGTCAGCCTCACGGGAGCGGTTGATCTCGAAGGGGAGGGAGTTGTGCTGGCAACGTCCCAGAACCTCGATCTCGCTGGGAACGACTTCGATATCACCGGTAGCCTGCTTGGGGTTCTTGCTGGTACGCTCACGGACGATACCGGTGACTGCAATGGTGGATTCACGGTTCAGGGGCTTCACAGCGGCAAGCATCTCTTCGCTCTCCAGAACTACCTGAGTGGTGCCGTAGTAGTCACGAAGGACGACGAAGGCTAAGTTTGCGCCCACTTCACGGACGTTTTCCATCCAACCCATAAGGGTGACGGTCTGGCCTGCATTGGCCAAGCGGAGCTCTCCGCAGTTGTGTGTTCTCTTCATATCTTTCCTCCTACGGGAGCCTCGAAAATATTGATTCCATCGTATGCCGGATCTTTTGTCCCTGTTCCCCCTTATAAAACCCTTGAAATACACAAAGTATTCCTGCGGTTTTTAACGTAGGATCAGAACCAAAATATCTCGCCATTCAATTGCAATCAAATTTTGAGGCGCCCTAAATTTTATTTAAAATCAGTTTATTTTTCAATAATAACGCTGTCAGCAGACATGGCGGCGATGCCGTCACGGATCAGAGAAATGGCTTCCTCTACGGCAAGGCTCTTCTGCTCACCGGTGCGCAGATCCTTTACGGAGCATTCTCCGCGGGCGATCTCGTCTTCTCCCAAGAAGACCACATAGGGGATCCGCAGCTTGTCTGCGTAGCTGATCTTTGCCTTAAACTTTTTCTGTTCGCTGTAGATTTGGGTGCGGATGCCACCTTCTCTCAGGGCGGTTGCCAGTTGGACAGCGGCGCACAGATCTTCCGTCATGGGAAGGAGCAGACAGTCCGCAGGAGCGGTGGGCAGGTTGTCGTTGAGCATATTCTGCTCCCCAAGTACATAGAACAGACGGGTCAAGCCGATGGAGATGCCCACGCCGGGAAGCTGACGGTCTGTATAATACTCTGCCAGATTATCATAACGGCCGCCGGAGCAAACAGAACCCAACTCCGGATGGTCAAGGAGGGTGGTTTCGTAAACCGTGCCGGTGTAGTAGTCTAAGCCACGGGCAATGGTCAGGTCAACGGAGAAATTCTCCTCGGGAACACCGAAAGAGGCAAGGTGCTTTGCTACAGTGGACAGTTCGGAAAGACCCAGATCGAAGATCTCGTTCTTCCCCTTCCATGCATCCAACTGTTCTAAAACCTCTGCGTTGGTGCCCTTGATGGCAATAAAGCGGAGGATCTCGTCAGCCTGTGCTTCTTCCAGACCCTCTTCTAAGAGGAGGGCGCGAACCTTTTCCGGTCCGATCTTATCCAGCTTGTCTACGGTACGCATAATGTCACCGGACTTTTCTGTCAGACCTAAGAGAGCGTAGAAACCGTTGAGCAGCTTGCGGTTATTGACACGGATAACGAAACGCTTCAGACCGAAGCGGCGGAAGATGGTATAGATAATCGAGGGGATCTCTGCCTCGTTCAGAATATCTAACTTGCCGTCACCGATGATGTCGATGTCAGCCTGATAGAATTCCCGGTAGCGACCTCTCTGGGCACGCTCTCCCCGATAGACCTTGCCGATCTGGTAACGGCGGAATGGGAAGGCCAGTTCGCCTGCATGGATGGCAACATACTTTGCAAGGGGAACCGTCAAGTCAAAGCGCATAGCAAGATCACTATCACCCTTTTGGAAACGGTAGATCTGCTTTT
>JAZSAO010000200.1:0-7852 GCA_045601945.1 Faecousia sp.
CTTGCCTCTCCAATGGGAGAGGTGCCGCGACTGCGGCGGAGAGGGCAGTAGGGATTCCCGTTTTTGTACCGATTTCGTAGTAGGCAGAGAAGGATCCGGTACTTTCTCTGATAGTTGGTTCTAATTTCTACTGCATACTGCCCTCTCAGTCAGCTGCGCTGACAGCTCTCCCAGAGGGAGAGCCAAGAGACTCTGCGGACTTGGTAAAGGCCCTTGCCTCTCCAATGGGAGAGGCAAGGGGTGATTCTAATTTGGTAAACAGGCCGATAAACCGTGATTTGCGGAAATCACAGCGGAATAGGGCTATGAAAATAAAAAATCGGGCCACACTGCCGAAGCAGTGTGGCCCTTGGTTAGAGTGTCACGATTGATTCAGTTTTCGATTATTCAGCAGGAGCATTCTCCCACAGGTAGTTATCGAAACGGGTCAGCATAGCTGCAACCTGTGCGCGAGTTGCATCTGCGCCGGGCTTCAGAGTGATGGAACCATCAGCGGAGTTCTTGACGCCGTTAATAATGCCATTTTCGATTGCCCATGCAAATGCTTCTCTAGCGTATTTGCTAATGGCATCAGCATCGGGATATGCAGACAGATCAGCCTCGGAAGCCTCTGCACCTGCGAAGCGGTACATCAGAGCTACCAGCTGTTCACGAGTAACGTTACGATCGGGAGCGAAGGTAGTGCTGGAAGTTCCCTTAATAACGCCTTCGTTGTAGCCCCAAACAACTGCATCGTAATACCAGCTGCCTTCGATAATGTCAACGAAGGGAGTGGTCTTGCCTTCTACAGAGGGAGATCCGGCCATACGGTACAGAACAGTTGCCATCATTGCACGGGTCGTGCTCTTCTCGGGAGCGAAGATGGTCTTTTCAATACCGTTCATGTAACCCATAGCGTATACGTAGTATACATCGTTGTAGAACCAGTCATTCTCATTTACATCCTCGAAGGGAAGAACGATGGAGTAAACGCCATAGTAAGCGATAACGCCGTTTTCACCCTTCTCAGCATACCATTCTACGAACTCGTAGCCTTCCCATACGGGGCCTTCGGGCATGGTGGGTTCTTCGCCTCTGGGGAGAACCTGCGTATCAATGATCTCGCCATCGGGGCCCACGAAGTTATGGGTGTACTCGGTCAGGTCATTGTAGACGTTGAATGCACGGCTCTCGTTGGTGATGTAGATTCTTGCAATAGCAACAGGTGCATTGTAGTCTTCGGGGCTGCCTTCGAAGGTCAGCTTCAGAGAGCCTTCTGCCAGAGCGCCGATGATGAAGTCTTCTGCATCATCAGTATAGCCGAACTTGACATAGGAGCCGTCTTCTGCGATCTCGATGGGAGCGTCTGCTACGAAGCCTTCGCCGTACTCAGCAGCGGTGAACTTGACGCCTTCTGCTGCATCGATCTGTACCCACTTGTAGCCTGCGGAGGCATAGGTGTTGATGATGTCAACGGTCATGGAGCCGTCGTTGTAGGCGTAGTTGAACTTAGCGTAGCTGAACTGGGTGTGACGGAAGTGGATGATACCCAGGATGTTCTCGTTGGGCAGGAGCTGACGAACAGCCTCAACTTCCTCAGTCAGGTTGGTGGACATTGCGGGATAGTAAGCCTGAGTACCCATGACAACCTTGTTGCCCTTTTCGACTGCAGTCTTAGCAATGTTTGCGAACCATTCGGGAGAACCGTCTGCATAGCTGCCGGTGTAAGCCATGGGGCATACATAGTCGTACAGCTCAGCGGCATCTTCGTAGTTCTGGCCGTAGTGGATGTCTGCGAATGCGATGTCGTCATTACCCTCGGTAACAGCACCTTCGGGCATGAGAGCAGCGGACATGATCAGGTCGGGGTTGACTGCCTTAGCAGCATCAATGATAACCTTAGCCAGCTCTACAACGTTCTGGCGACGGTACTGTGCGATCAGGAGAGCGTCGGGATCGCCGTTGCGATATGCTTCGAAGATAGAAACATTATCAGCAGCTGCACCGTCTACACCGTAGAAGGTCCTCTCGATCAGGGCCTTAACATTGTCGATGTTAGCGCCCATAGCTTCCAGATTAGCGAAGTCGGTCTCAGACCAGCCGTTGCAAGCATGGTTGTAACGGATGTAGTCCAGATGGATGCCGTCTACTTCGTAGCCGGTAGCGATTTCGGTAGCGATGTTAGCCATGTAGGTCTGATAGCCTTCATCATAGGGGTTGATGCGGTCGTTGTCCTGTGCACGGACATAGTGCCAGATACCTGCTTCGGGATGCTCTGCCTTGTAAGCGGAGTCCTCAACAGTAACCAGCCATGCATGGACACGGATGCCTACGGAATGACCCATAGTGATCATTTCCTGCAGAACGTCACGCTCACGGGTGATGTTCTCGGTGTACTGGGTCTTGTTGTAGCCCAGAGTGCCGCCGGTGCCCTTGACCAGCAGATAAATATCGGTGATACCGTTCTTTGCGCAACGCTCTACGATGGTGTCAGCGCCCAGATCAGCAACGTCGGAGCCGTGGATCCATTCGCCAACGATCTCGAAGTCGCCATACTGCTCCATGGGAGCGATTTCTCTGTAGGTTGCAGTAACGGTCATATCCTCGGTAACTGCGGATACATCAGCATCCCAGCCCATGAAGCGGTAGCCTGCACGGAGAGGATTGTCGATAACAGCTTCGGTGCCTTCGATAACCTCGATGGTGTCAATGACAGTACCGTCGAAGTCCTTGAAGGTTACGAAATGAGTAACGGGGGTAATGTCGTTGTAGACATTGTATGCACGGGATTCGTTGGTGATATAAATTCTTGCAATAGCAATGGGAGCCTTGCGATCAGCGGGTTCGCCTTCGAAGGTCAGCTTCAGATTGCCTTCTTCCAGAGCGCCGATGATGAAATCTTCGCCCTCGGAAGCATAACCGAACTTAACATAGGAGCCGTCTTCTGCGATCTCAATGGGAGCGTCAGCTACGAAGCCTTCGCCATACTCAGCGCCGGTGAACTTGACGCCTTCTGCTGCATCAACCTGTACCCACTTGTAGCCTGCGGAGGCATAGGTGTTGATGATGTCCAGATCCATGGTGCCATGGAAGTAGTCATAGGTGAACTTAGCGTAGCTGAACATGGTGTGGCGGAAGTGGCAGATACCCAGAATGCCCTCGGTTTCCAGAGAAGCCAGGCGGATAGCCTCGATCTCTTCGGTCAGGTTGACAGAGGTGGTGGGGTAGTTGGACTGCAGGCCCATAACTACCTTAGCGCCGACGCCAACAACATTCTTTGCGATCTGAGCCATATCCTCGGGGGAATAGCCATAGGATGCGGAATATGCCATGGGGATGATGTAGTCATACAGTTCTGCACCGTCGGCGTAGTTCTGACCGTAGTGGAGATCTGCAAATGCCTTATCGGCAGAGCCTTCGTAAACAGCACCTTCGGGCATGAAAGCCGCAGACATGATCAGGTCGGGATTGATAGCTTCAGCGGTGTCAATGATGGTCTTTGCCAGATTGACAACATTCTGACGGCGGTACTCAGCAATCAGAGTTGCATCGGGATCGCCGTTGCGGTATGCGTTGAAGATGTAATCAGCATCAACTTCCTCGCCTTCGGGCAGGAGGTCTGCATAGAAGGTCTTGTTGATGAGGTATCTGACATTTTCGATGTTAGCGCCCATTGCTTCCAGATTTGCGAAGTCAACTTCGCTCCAGCCGTTGCACAGGTGGTTGTAACGGATGTAGTCCAGATGGATGCCGTCGATCTCGTAATTGGTAGCAAGCTCCGTAGCGATGTCAGCCATGTAAGCGTTGTAGCCCTCGTCATAGGGGGTGATGTTCTCGTTGTCACGAGCACGCTTATAGTGCCACATACCGGAATCGGGGTTGTTTGCCTTATAGGTTTCGTCCTGATCGGTAACCAGCCATGCATGGACACGGATGCCTGCTGCGTGACCGCAATCGATCATTTCCTGCAGAACGTCACGCTCACGGGTGATGTTCTCGGTGTACTTGGTCTTGTTGAAGCCCAGGGTACCGCCTACGCCCTTAACCAGGAGGTAGATGTCGGTAATACCGTTCTTTGCACTACGCTCTGCGATGGTATCAGCACCCAGAGCAGCAACATCGGAGCCCCAGATCCAGTCGCCGGCGATTTCCATATCGCCATAGACCTCTACGGGAGCGATCTCTCTGTAGGTAGGAGCGATGGTTACATCGCCGTTTTCATCGGTGGTCTCTTCCCAATCGATGAACTTGTAGCCGGGGAGGAGGGGATAGTCGGGATATTCGGGCTCTTCGCCTTCCTTAACATACTGAACTTCGATGATTTCGCCTTCGCCGTCAACGAAAGTAACGGTGGTGGGGAGGCCTTCTTCGTAAACGTTGTATGCACGGCTCTCGTTGGAGTTGATCCAGATTCTTGCATAAGCAATACGAGCATCGGGATCCACGGGAGCACCCTCGAAGGTGATCTCCAGCTTGCCCCATGCCAGGGTGGGGAGAGCTTCTTCTGCTGCATCATCGGCATAACCGATCTTGATCCAGCTGCCGTCCTCGGCGATCTCTACGGGAACATCGGCTGCAAAGCCTTCCAGCATCTTGGCACCGGTGAAGGTAACACCCTCGGCTGCCTCGAACTGTACCCATCTCCAACCGCCATCGTTGTAGGTGTTGATGGCCTGAACCTTCATAAGGCCGGCTTCCAAATCAGTATACATCTTAGCATAGCTGAACTGACTGTGGCGGAAGTGGCAGATACCCAGAACTCCTTCGTTGGGAAGGAGGGCACGGATCGCCTCGATATCGCTCTGGAGCTTCTCGGACTTGGTGGGATAGTAGGACTGGAAGCCCATAACGACCTTGTTGCCCTTTTCGATAGCCTGCTCTACCATCTCAGCCATCTTAGCGGAGGAGTAGCCGTAGGTATCGGCGTAAGCCATGGGAACAACATAGTCATACAGCTTTGCGCAATCCTCGTAGTTCTGACCGTAGTGGATGTCAGAGAAAGCGGGATCATAGATACCTTCGGGCATGATCGCACCGGAGATAACCAGATCGGGGTTGATAGCCAGAGCAGTGTCACGGATCATCATACCGAAATCGGTAACATTGTTGCGGCGATACTGTGCAATCAGGAGAGCATCCTTATCGCCGTTGCGATATGCGTTGAAGATATAGTCTGCATCAACGATATCGGTTTCTTCCAGCTGGTTCTGATAGAAGGTCTTCCGGATCAGGTACTTAACATTCTCAATGTCAGCACCCATAGCTTCCAGATTTGCGAAGTCTTCTTCACTCCAGCCGTTGCAAGCATGGTTGTAGCGGATGTAGTCCAGATGAATACCGTCAACGTCGTAGTTGGTAACGATCTCGGTGACAATATTCTTCATGTACTCACGGTAGCCTTCGTTGTAAGCGGCAAGGAAATCATTATCACGCTCACGGACAAAGTGCCAGTTACCTGCTTCAGGGTTCTTAGCCTTGTAGTCGGTGTCATTCAGAGCAACCAGCCAAGTGTGGACACGGATGTTCTCTGCATGAGCAGCGTCAATGGTTTCTTGGAGAACGTCACGGTTCTCACGGGTGATGTTTTCGGTGTACTGGGTCTTGTTGTAGCCCAGCATACCGCCGGTGCCCTTAACGAGCAGATAGATGTCAGTGACACCGTTTTCTGCACAGCGGGCAACGACTTCGTCTGCGCCCAGTTCTGCAACGGTCTCGCCCCAAATCCACTCACCGACGATGCCAAACTCACCGGCAGTAGGAACTGCGGGTTCTTCGGTCTCTTCGGTTGCCCAAACGGGCATAGCGAACATGGAAAGCAGCAGAGACAAGCAGATCAGCAGGGAAAGAATTCTTTTGGTCATAGCGATTCTCCTTTACTTTTCCAAATTTGGTATTATATCAAACCCGTCTCTTGAATAAAAGACAGGGTCGATACCTTAAGAAATGCAACAAAAGGCATCGGAAAAATCTTGTTCTTCCTTGCCCAAACCTGTTACACCGTATTTGTAGTATATAACAAAACAAAGCGTTTGTCAAACCATATTTTTGCGCGGAGTATACAAAAGATCAAAAAGATTGTTGGAAGCGTTTTCATTTTTTCAATTTATTTCAGTTTTATGGGTTTTTTAATGAAAATCGCAATTTTTCACAATTTTTACAAAAAAATTCTTGCTATTTCCCCACAATATGGTATATTGAATACAGTTCCCTAAAACATCCTATCGTCAATCGTAAAAGGAGGATCATTTATGAAGCGTTTTCTCTCAGTTTTATGCATCTTATCCCTGTTTTTGAGTCTTTTTGCAGGCGTGGCCTTTGCCGCCCCTCCCCCCCGCCCCGGTGACGACGATGATGATGGTGGCAGTAACACCGGAGATGCCAACGGACTTCTGCAGATCGTTGTTCCCTCCGGCGTGTCCATCACCATGAAGAATGCATGGGCAGGTACGGGAAGCAGTGTCTCTTACAGCTCTGTTACCACCGAGAACGGCTATAAAACCTATAGCTATAAGGGTCTGGCTACAGGCTCCTACAGCTTTGTTACCTCCGGCAGTGGCTACAACGTCCTGAAGAAGGACATCTATTTTGTCTCCGGCACCACCCAGACCATCACCAAGGATCCCGGCAAGACCAAAGGCAACGGCTGGGAACAGGGCTCCGGCATCGAGCGTACGGAACAGCTGATCTCCGACGGTGGTCTCTTCGCCTCTACCCCCACATCCTTCCCCGGATATGAGTATGTCTTTAATACTCCCGTTTTCACCGATGATTCCATCGGCAAGCAGCAGTTTACTCCCCACGACACTATGCTCAATTATATCCACGCTCTGGTAGAAGACTGCCCCAATGCATACTATTATAATGTAGGCAAGTCCCCCACCTACGGTTTTGAGTTCCCTCTGGTGGTTTTCTCTAAGACCGACCTTACAGGTAAGACCATGGAAGAAGCCGGTGCTCTCATTCAGGCTAACGGCAAGCCCACGGTTTTCCATCAGGCTCAGGTTCACGGAAACGAGCCCGCCGCAGGCGAAGGCTCTCTTGCTCTGATCTATGCCGCCGCAACCGGAAACCTTACAGACTACAACGGCGGAGATATTCTGGACAGTGTCAACATTCTGGTATATCCCCGTATCAATGCAGACGGCTCCTACAAGTTCCAGCGAAACAATGTCTACGCAAACCTGAACATGAACCGTGGCTATCTCCATATGCGCAGCACCGAGGTGCAGGATGTTGTCAGCGTTTATAACGCTTTCCGTCCCCACATCGTTATGGATGCCCACGAATGGAGTCCCGACAACACCGGTGAAAAGGACAGCTATTTTGACGATCTGTGGCTGTTCTGCAACGGCAGTACCAATAATTCCACCGGTATGCTGAACGACAGCATGGATATTATGGACAATGTCTTCGCCGATGCGGAAAAGCAGGGCATCCGTCCCTTCTTCTATGTTGGCAACATGAACTACGATGCCTCCGAAGGCACTGCAAACTCTCTGGCTCCCTATTATTACGGCATGCGCGGTTCCTATGCCTTCTGTGTTGAGACCCGTGGCATCGGTGTCGGCAGAGGTTGCTTTGAACGCAGAGTTTTCTCTCACTATCTGACTGCAGAATCTATGATCCGCTTTGCCGCCGCGAACGCCGAAGAAGTGGTTACAAAGGTTGCCGCCGAACGAGCACGGATCGCCCAAGCAGGAACCACCTTCAGTTCCGGCAACAAGATCCCCCTCAAGCACTCCAATTCCACCCACAGCAAGGCCTACCCCAGACCCACCCTGAATCTGCTGACCAATACGATTACCAACCCCAACGCTACCCAAAAACCCACCGCCGCTTACACCGCTTCCAGCACCCGTTCCCGTCCCACAGC
>JAZSAO010000201.1:0-4188 GCA_045601945.1 Faecousia sp.
CCCTTTGTATACAAGCATTTGTATACCTACTCTCCTGCCCCCATGTATCCCCTGTCGTGTCACCCCCTTATTGACATTTCCCACTATTTCTGGTATAAATAGTTTATTGCATTCTCCGAAGTATCAGAAAGGAGTAATCGAAAATGGAACCCTTATGCGTTGTTAGAACCCCTTCCACAAGAGCCTTGGATAAAGAAGTCTTTTGGCCCCTTTATTTTCACAAAAAGAATGCCAAGATCCGTCTCGCAATTCCCCTCATTCTGCTTGCCATCGGACTCATGCTCGCAGTATCAAACATGGTTGAACTGCTTTTCGTTCCTTGGGAGTATATTTTAGAATTTTTTATCTTTGAACTGATCTTTTGGCCTACTATTTTTTTGATCATATGTTTTCGCGTGATTCAAATACTGCGGTGGCCCCGGAAATATGCACGGGAACGGGAAAAGCAACGGATCCAAGCCGTAGGAAACCGAGAGGTTTACACAGAAATTTTGTTCTTTGAACAGGAATTCTGTTTCTGTTCCGCAATCTCAGACGGGAGGATCGCTCATACTTACAGAGACGTCACTACCGTTGATGAAACCGACCACTACTATATCATCTATCTGACCACCGGGGAGGCTATGACCTTCTCCAAGAACGGATTTACTGTAGGTACACCGGAATTTGCGATTTATCTTCTTAAGGGACGAATTTTCTAAGTTTCTCCAATCATTCCATTTCGGGCAAAATTTTATAACGCAGGAGGCAATATGATTTACGTAACATCCGATCTCCACGGCTTTCCCTTAGAGAAATTTCAAGAGGCTTTAGACCGTGTGGGCTTTACCTCTCAGGATTTCTGTTTCATCTTAGGTGATGTGGTAGACCGAGGCCCCGAAAGTGTAAAGCTGCTAACATGGCTGATGATGCAGCCCAACATCCAACTGATTTTAGGAAATCATGAAGCAATGCTTCTCTCTTGCGCCTTCCTGTTCGAGCATGGCTGGAATGACGCATTAGACGATCTCACAGAAGATCAGTTCATGCTGGTTATGAGATGGATCCAAAACGGCGGTGACCGAACCATACAGGAACTGTCCCAATGCGACGAAGAAACCCTTTCTCTCATCGTGGATTATCTGCGAGATACCCCCTTGTACGACTCCGTAAGTGTGAACGGAAAGGATTTCTATCTCGTCCACGGTGGCTTTGAAAATTTCTCCCCGGAAAAGGATATAGAAGACTATAGCCCTTCCGACCTTCTCTGGGCAAGACCGAAATTAGACGAAACCTATTATCACAATACCGTAACCATTTTGGGACACACGCCTACCTCCACCTACGGAGAGGAGTATGCCGGCAAGGCCATTTTCACCCCCACATGGATCAATATCGACACCGGCGCCGGCTGGGGCGGCAGTCCCATGCTCCTGCGGCTGGATGACATGAAGGAATTCTATTTGTAAACCAAAAGCTTTGTCTCCTTTGCAAGATCGGCTTCCATATAAACAGAAAATTAGGCTATCACCTTTCGTAAGCTTACTATCCAATATGGAATTGCTCGCAAGCAAAAGACTGCACCGTGCGTAGGGGCGAAGCTGTGTCTTCGCCCGAGAAACTACCGAATGGCAAAGAGCATCGTTCTTTTTGAGTATGGATCTAAATCGTAGTGCCACGGGCGGAGACACAGCTTCGCCCCTACAGCGCATGATTTTCGCTGAAAGCTTTGCTATATAGCGGTTTGCTTATTAAAGGTTATAACCTGAACAGAAAATTCTCCGCAAAATACGGAAAACTCTTCCGAATTTTGCGGAGAATGCTTTTTATCCCATTAGTTTCCGGACTTTCGTCCTTCCAGACGGGCAATTTCCCGGTGGATGGAGTCTACACATTCTCCCTCTGTTGTCCAGTCTTCCCGAACCAGTTGGAGCATTTCCTTCTGGGCAGCCAAGGCTCCGTCGAGGTCTCCCAAGATCTCGCAGATCTTGGAAATGGCATCTTCGCAATCGGTAAAGCGGGGCTTGGGGCGCACGGGCTGTGCTTTGCGGAAATATTCCAGTGCTTCTTCATACCGACTGAGTTTTGCCATAATGCTACCGTACTCAAACCATACTTGCCACTTTTCTTCGTAATTGTGGACCATTTTATCCCACCACTGCAAAGCCTCCGGCAGGTTGCACTCGGCACGGCAGATATGACCCATGAACATTTCGTAATGGTAGGAGTGCTCCACAGCCTTCATTTTCTCTGCATAATAGCGAGCCTCCTTAGTGCGGCAGTCGGCAATCAGCAGATCCAGCAGCCAGAAGTAATTGCGGATATCCTCCGGGTGTTCTTCTGTAACAGACTTGTAAAATTCGATCAGTTCGGCATGGTTTATGAAATTCCAGTCCTGATAGGGGCCGTTTTCTGCATCGAAGATGGCATTATGGGCATCCTTTCTGCCGGGGATCTGCTGCAGGGCGGTTCTTGCAAGAGGCTTTGCCAGTTCGTGGTATTCATTGGCTCGCTTGTTGTAAAGCATGGCTAAGAGAAGACCGGCTTCTGCCCTGTGTTCGGGCTTTCCTTGCAGTTCTTGCAGATATGTTTCCTGCTGAGAGAATTGGTCGTGGGTCAGGAACCGAACGTCATAGATCATATTCTCGATCCGTTCCATACGGCGCTCATCGGTCATTGCGAAGAGATCATCAATGGTAACACCGAAGATCACAGACAGGTCGGGAAGCATCTGGATATCCGGCATATTGGTACCTTTTTCCCACTTGCTGACAGCCTGTGCCGTTACCCCTAATTTTTGAGCAAGCTGATCTTGGGTCATGGAGCGGCTCAGCCGCAGGGACTTGATTCGATTTCCAAAAGTAGTGTTCATAAGAAATCCTCCTTGTTTTTGTATGGCCTTATTATATCTTAGGCTATATCAAAAACCAATGGCCGGGAGATTGAATAAAAGTCGCCGATTCGTTGAGTTGATCTCCGAGAAGGGGATATTAGTCCTCCTCCAAATCGGAAAGCATCTTCCGATAAGCTTTCAGTTCATATTTTTCATGATACAAATAATTGACCAAGAAGGAAATGCCAAAGAAAATCACAAAGGTCAATGAAACCGTTACCGTAATCAAAAGACCGTAATCCCCGTTGGGAATGAGAGCCTGAACCATTTCCAGTTCTGTCAGATCGTCTTTTCCGAGCACCAATAAGATGACTTCCATTACAGTAAAAGTACCACCGATCAGCAGCGCGTTCATAAGATAGCTGGTTCTACGGGCAGCCTTTTCTTCCGGCTGATCCCCCACAGGGAGTGCTTTGCCACACCAGCTTTTGGGGGCTTCAATGTTTCCCATAACCTTATTGGCAATCAGGAACACAAAGCAGGATCCTATCAGAGCAAACAGTTCCCAGCCCGGTTCGCCACGTATGATCAGGTCGCAGACGACTGCGATCACCATGCAAAGGGCAAGAAAGGCTCCTGCCAAATTTAAAGCCTTACCGGTGATTTCTTTCTGCCGCTCGTCCATAACAGGGGTGTTTTCAGTTTTCTTCTTCATGTTCTTCTTCCTCCCAGAATAAGTCGTTAAGGGTTTTCCCTGTGGCTCTGCAAATAGCGATGCATAGTTTCAGGGTGGGGTTGTAGCTACCGTTTTCGATGGAGCCGATGGTCTGTCGGGTCACTCCTACGGCATTGGCAAGATCTTCTTGAGACATATCCCGTTCGATCCGCGCGATCTTGAGACGTTTATTTTTCATAGGGTACCTCCTCCCTTGTGGCTATAGTCTATCATACACATTGCAAAATGTCAAGTATATTTTACATAAAAGCAAATAAAAATGTCGTATAGCCGTGTAAAGAAGACATTTTCGATAAAACGATCCCCCTTATCCCGATGAATCGGCAGGTTGATATCTGCCAATTTTCGTTTATCGATCCGGTTTAAGTTAGTAACCGTCCTTGCCTCTCCAATGGGAGAGGTGCCGCGACTGCGGCGGAGAGGGCAGTAGGGATTCCCAATTTTGTACCGATTTCGTAGTAGGCAGAGAAGCATCCTATGTACCGATTTCGTAGTAGGCAGAGAAGTGGGGTTACAGCATGGTATCCACGATCGAGAATAGGAAAAAGGAAGCGGTCTTGCACTCGCTCATACTTTGCTCCCTGCGGGGCGGTACTTTCTTGTGTTGACAAGAAAGTACCCAAAGAAGCAACCGGGGGAG
>JAZSAO010000202.1:0-9373 GCA_045601945.1 Faecousia sp.
CAGTATGCATGGTAGCTGCCATGTTCGTAGGCTGCGGAGAAAAGAAGGAACCCGAAACCACTGAAGACGTTACCCTGACCTTCTGGCAGGCAGGCGGCGACACTGTCGGCGCTTCCTCCATCATGCGTCTGCTCCTCGACAAGTTCGAGCTGATGTACCCCTGGATCACTGTTGAGTATCAGGCTATTCCCTGGTCCCAGGATCCCCACACCCAGTTCCAGACTGCTATCGCTGGCGGCGACTGCGCTGACGTTCTGGTTCTCGGCTCCCCCCTGGACTTCCAGCTTGCTGGCGAAGGCAACCTGCTTCCCCTGGACGACCTGCTCGCTCCCGAAGTTAAGGCTACCCTGTCCGACGTTCTTCTGAGCAACTGCGTTTACAGCGGCAACGACAACCCCGACATGCAGGGCAAGCTGATGTCTCTGCCCCTGTACGGCGGCACTCGTGCAATGCTGTACAACAAGGAAATCTTTGATTTCTTCGGCGTTGCATATCCCACCGAAGGCATGAGCCATGCTGATCTGCTGGAAATGGCTAAGAAGCTGACCGGCGACATGAACGGCAAGAAGGTTTACGGCCTCGGCACCCGTGCTACCACCTCCGAGCAGTACCTGAACTTCGTATGGAACTACGGTGCTAAGATCATCGACCCCGCTACCATGACCCCCGGCACTGACTCCGAGGAATGGAAGAAGGGCATCGAAGACTACATGGCATTCTTCGCAGCTGGCACTACTCCCGAAGGCGCTGCTACTATGGACGGCACTGCTCTGCTGCAGAGCTTCATCAACGGCGAGTGCGCTATGTTCATCGCTGCTGTTGACTACGCACAGGCTATCGTTGCTGAGCCCGTAGAAGAAGGCGCTATCGCTTGGGCTGACAAGCTGGGCGTTGCTCCTCTGGTTGGCGAAACCTACGCTCCTTGCTACTGCGGTGCTGACGTTGTTGCTGTTCCTGCAACCACCGAGAACACCGAAGAGGCTTCCCTGCTTCTGAGCTACCTGATGGGTGCAGAGGCACAGGCTATCTACTGCAAGAACGTTGGCTTCTTCCCCGGCAACACCGAGGCTGCTGCTGACTCCTACTTCGCTGATGATCCCATCCAGGCTGGCTTCGCTGCTACCATGGCTGGTGCTCACTACTTCGACAACTATGGTGTTCCCGGCGTTGGCACCATCCTGAAGGAAGAGATCCAGAAGCTCATCGCTGGCGAATGCACCATCGAAGAGTATCAGGCTGCTATCACTTCCCGTATCAACGAAAAGATCGAGGAAATGAACGCTTAATCTCTGAGCGAATTACATCCCGATTAAATTTCTCATTTCGAGGATTTGATCAAATAAGTGAATAGAACGTGGGGTGCCGTATTGTGGGCAACCGCGATGCGGCACCGCTACTGTCCTATTCCATCTTCCTTAGGAACTCCATTCTGCATATCGAGAAATGCAGAATGGGTTCCAAAATTCTATCTGCTGCTTGCCTATACACTCTGAACAGCAAATAAGGCACACGATTTTCAGTGGAAGGCAGCACTCAGCATCCTTCTTTGTGTGCTTTATAGATTAGGGAATCAGGTTTGCCTTCGGCATACACATAGAATTTCCTATCTCACCACAGACAAGTACTGATTTCCTACAAAACTGATATAAGGAGATGACTCTATGATCGTTGCAAGCAAACGTGAAAAAGCCGCATATTACCTCTACGTTATTCCTGCGTTTGTATGCTTTGGCGTTTTCATTTTCTGGCCCACAATCCAATCTTTCTATCTGTCCCTTTGCAAATACAGTATGTCCAGTATCAACAAGAGCCCCAAGTTCGTTGGTCTGTACTACTACGAAAAGCTCTTTACCAGTGATAAATTCTGGCAAGTTATGAAGAACACCGGTGTTTTCACCTTGTTCACCGTTCCCTGTGCTATGATCATCGGTCTACTGTTGGCTGTTATGGTCCACAGCAAACTCATCAAGTATAAGACCTTCTATAAGGTTGCTCTGTACATCCCCTACGTTTCCTCCATGGTTGCTGTTGCTTCCGTTTTCAAAATCCTGTTCAACTCCAACATGAGCGCAAGTGTTGTCAACCAGCTTCTTGAAAAAATTGGACTCGATAAGGTTAACTGGCTTGGAGATCCCCAATGGGCCATGTTTGTTATTATTTTGGTTTCCATGTGGAAGAGCCTGGGCTACATCATGATCATCTATCTGGGCGGTCTGTGCGGTATTTCCGACGATATTTACGAAGCTGCCGATTTGGATGCTGTTACCCCTTGGAAAAAACTCACTAAGATCACCGCTCCCCTGCTGAAGCCCACTACTTTCTTCCTCTTGGCTACCGAAACCATCAGCAGTTTCCAAGTCTTTACACCTGTTAACATAATCACCAATGGCGGTGACCCCTTCGGTTCTACCTCTACTTTGATCACCTTCCTCTATGACGAAGGCTTTAAGAGCGGTACCATGGGTAAGGCCAGTGCCATTTCCGTTGTTATCTTTGTGGTTCTCAGCATCCTCACCGTCATTCAGAAGAAACTGACGGACGAAGACTAAGGAGGTAAGATCATGAGCAAACAGCCTACTACCTTAAATGATAAGAATACTGCCTCTTATAAGCGTTCTATTATGTTCAAGAGCATCGGCATGAACATCATTCTGGTCATTATTACCATTTTCATGCTGACTCCTCTTTTCTGGATGCTTTCCACCGCATTCTCCCCTAACACCATGATCCCTCCCGCAAAGCTTCTCCCCCATGACTTTACTTTTGCTAACTTTAAAGATGCATGGTTCTTCCCCCGTGAGATCGGTTTGAACCCAGAACTGACTATGGGCACTTTCCTGATGAACAGCTTGATCGTTACCGTTTTGATCACCATCGGCGGTATCATCTGCGACTCTCTGGCTGCCTATGTTCTGGCATTTAAGGACTTCCCCGGTAAGAATCTCCTCATCTTCCTCGCTCTTGCAACTCTGATGATCCCCTCTTATGTTACTCTGGTTCCCCAGTACATCATCATCAGTAAGTTAAAGTGGCTGAACACCTACCAAGCACAGATCGTTCCCTTCTTGGCTTCCGGTATGGGCATCACCCTGTTCCGTTCTCACTTCCTTAGCGTTTCTAAGGAACTTGTGGAATCCGCCAAGATCGACGGCGCATCTGACTTCCGCATTTATTCCACCATCGTTATGCCCATCGCAAAGCCCATTATCGCTACCATGACCATTCTGAAGGCTATGTGGTCTTGGAATATGTACATGTGGCCCCTGATCGTTTGTAAGAAGGTCGAAATGATGCCCCTGCAGGTTTCCATCGGCTTCTTCCAGGGTCAGAACGTTACCCAGTGGGGTCTGCTCTGCGCAGGCATGACCATCGCAATGCTCCCCCTGCTCGTCGTATTCCTGCTTTGCCAGAAGTTCTTCGTTGGTGGCATCCAGGCCGGTGCCGTTAAGGGCTAATTCGTAAGTTATGGAGGCTTCTAAAAGGCGAACTTTTAGAAGCCTCCCATTTTTTTCGTCCAAAATTTCGATTCTGAAAGGTGTAACCCATTATGAAGTTATTTGCAGGTTACGACGGTGGCGGTACCAAAACTGCCTGTGTCCTAACTGATGAAGCAGGTCGCCTCCTTGGTACGGGTATAGGCGGTCCTTCCAATTATCTCTACTGCGGTAAGGAATTAGCCGCAGAATCCGTTCGTACCGCAACCGCTCAAGCTTTTGCGCAAGCAGGCTTAGAGCCTACGAGGCTGGATGCCGCCTATATGGCATCTGCTGCAATTTTATTAGGTCACGGAGAATCCCACGTTCCTTTCTTCAGCACCTGCATGGATGCGGATTTAGTCCTGTGCGACAGTGATATTTATCCCATTTGGTATGGTTCTGTTCGGGAAGCTCCTGCAGTGGTTCAGATCGCAGGCACCGGTGCTCTTACCTATGTATGCAGTACCGAGGGTTTCACCCGTGTCAGCGGTTGGGGTCCCCTGTTGGGTGACGAAGGCTCCGGCTATGATGTCGCTCTCCGAGCTCTTAAGAAGGTCTGCCGTATGTATGACGGTCGTGAGCCTATGGACAAGGAACTGGTCGATACCATCTTTTCCCATTATGAAGCCGAGACTCCCTTTGGGATCCTTCGGGCGCTACGTCAAGGCGACAACCGTAGCAATGTGGCATCCTGCGGCAAGATCATCTTCGACCTCTATGCCAAGGGTAACGCAACAGCAAAGGCTCTGTTAGAAGAGACCGCTGATGAAATTGCTCTGGCTATTACAACTGCGGCTCTGAATTCCGATCAGCCCAAGCCCCTCCCCGCTGTGTTCTCAGGTTCTCTGGTACAGCCCGGTCGGGCACTGTACCCCATGCTGGAAGAACGACTCCTGAAAGAAGGCTCTCCCATTAGTTATATGTGCGGTTTAGAGGCACACCCTGCCGCCGCTGCCGCTGCTCTTGCTCTCCATGCTCGTGGCTTAGACGCCGCAGGAGATGCCCTTCTTGAAAATGCAAAGGGGGTCATGCTATGATCGCCGGTTTCGGTCGTGCAGACATCACCCCTACCAAAGCTATGTACATGGCAGGTTTTGACCGCCGTAAGGATCCCTCAACCGGGATCTTAGATCCTCTCTTTGTTTCCGTTCTTCTACTGAAGGATGAACTGGAGCAGCCCTTTGTATTCTGCTCCTTCGATGTTTTGGGCGTGGATTCTCAGTTCTGTGAACAGGTTCGAACCCGTATTGCTAAAACTGTCAGAATGGATGCTAAGAGGATCTGGGTCAGTTCCACCCACACCCATAGCGCCCCCTCCCATATTTTCTCCGGTGGAGCAACCTATGATCCAAACTTTGTTGCCTTCCTTCTGACCAAAGCCGAAGAAGCCGCCAAAGCCGCCCTTGCGGATCTGTCTCCCTATGCTCCCTATGTAGCCGAGACTCATGCGGTAGGCGTAGCGTCTCTACGGAATCAGGGCAGAGAAGGTGCAGAATTTCCTATGCCCGTTTATGTAACCAAGCTGTGTAGAAAAGACGATTCCCTGTCTTTTGCTCTCTTTGCCTGTCATCCCACTGTTCTGGATGAAAAGAACACCCTGTATTCCAAGGACATTCCCGGTGCCGCCGCAAAGAAACTCCCCAAAAGCCAGCCCTGCATCTTCCACAACGGTGCCTGTGCAGATCTGTCTACCCGTTTCACCCGTACGGCCTCTACTCCCAAAGAGTTGGATCGCCTTGGTGGTATTTTGGGTAATGCCATTGCAGATGCCCCCTATTCCCCCGGCACTACCTTTGGTGCAAGAATTTCCTGTGCAGAAGAAGACATCTACCTTTCCCGCGCTGCCGGCTTAGATGGGCAAGAACGGGACAACCTTCTTCTGGCCCTCCGGGAGAAAATGGATTCTTGCGAGGACGTTCAAATGAAGCGTGAATACGATTCTCGTATCGCAGTATTGGAGCGTGCCGTCGCTGCTGCGGAAAAAGATCGGAAAATCCATGTTGCCGCTGTAGATTTTGGACCATTTATTTACGTTTCCTTGCCTTTTGAGGTTGACAACAAGGATGGAAATGAGTTACAATCTATGTTGTCGGATGTAGCAGGAAAGCCTGTATACCTGATTTGCTACACCGGCGGTTATGACGGCTATCTGCCCAGTGGAAACCCCCTGAGCATTGACAGCAGCTACGAAGATATTGCCTCACGGTACTTACCTCAGTCCCGTGGGCAAGTATGGGAGAGTGCAAAAAAATGTGTACTGAACGCAAAAATTTAACAACCTTAGACGATTTCCTTGCCCGCTTGGAGCATTATGTTAATATTGACACTCCCAGCGGCTATAAGGAAGGATTGGATTTCCAATCCGCACAGCTCAAGGCAGAGTTTGAAGCCATCGGCTGTGAAGTCATTACTCACGAACGCTCCGGCGGTAATCTCTTAGGGTGCCGTTTAGGTGCCGGTTCCAAGCAGATCCTTATGATCGGTCATATGGATACAGTCTTTGACGTAGGCACTGTAGAAAAGCGTCCCTTCCGTCGAGAAGGCAACAAGCTTTACGGCCCCGGTGTACTGGATATGAAGAGCGGTGACCTGATGATTTTAGAGATCATGCGAAACTTAGCCGGTCATATTCCCGAAGACTACTGCCTGTGTGGCCTCCTCAACTGTGACGAAGAGATCGGCTCCAAGCAGAGTAAGGATATGATCATGGAACTGGGTAAAAAATCCATTGCCTGTTTGTGCATGGAGCCCTCCAAGCCCGGCTACTGCACCGTAGCCCGTAAGGGTCTGATTACTTTCCGTGTGAAGACAAGCGGTGTTGCCGCCCACAGCGGTGTCAACTACCATTTGGGCTTTAGCGCTATTCAGGGTCTGTGCAACATTATTACGAAACTCTACACCCTCCGCGATGATGAAAAGGCCATCTCCATCAATATCGGTGGCATGGTCGGCGGTGTGGATAAGGGCAATATCGTTGCTGATGCAGCTTCCTGTATTGGCGAGGTTCGCTTCTATGATCCTGCTCTGACAGACACTGTTCTGGAAAAGCTGAACAGCTTCACCTCTGTCACCGGTGTAGATAATGTCACATCCGAACTGATCATCGAAGCCATTCGTCCCCCCATGCAGCAATCCGAGGCCTCCAAGGAACTGTATGAAAAGGCTCGTCAAGCTGCAGAAGCCAACGGGCTTGAGATGATTGGCCGTACCCATGGCGGAGGCAGTGACGGCTCCTACGTTGCTTATGTTGGCACTCCTGTAGTAGACGGCATGGGCTCCGAGGGAGAATTCTCCCACACCGTAGAGGAATATGTCCGCGTAGATACCCTCATGCAGCGTCTGCAGACCTGCATCGATCTCATCGCTTCCCTTATGAAATAATTCTCTGACAAAGGAGACAAAATACTATGAATAAGCAATATTTGGCAAACATCCGTGCCCTTCTGGACAAGTTGGAAAACACCCAGGAAGATGTCATCGACAAGGTTTCCGAAATCTGTGCAAAGGCTATTTATGACGGCCATCTGCTGTATTTCTTCGGTACCGGTCACTCCCACATGATCTGTGAAGAGCCCTTCTACCGTGCAGGCGGTCTGGCTTGCATCAGCCCCATACTGGAGTCTGATCTCATGCTCCACGAAGGTGGCGCAAAGTCCAGTAGCTACGAAAGAGTGGAAGGTCTGGGCAATGTGGTCATTTCCCACACCGCTATTGAAGAAGGCGACGTTCTCTTCCTGATCTCTAACTCCGGCAGAAACTGCGCTGTCATTGACGCCGCTTTGGAAGCTAAGAAGAAGGGTGCCATCACTGTAGCCATTACCTCTATGGAGCATTCCTCCAATGTTTCCTCCCGTCATTCCGGCGGCAAGAACCTGTATCAGGTCTGCGACTATGTTCTGGATAACGGCGGTGTTTACGGTGACGCTTCCATCGAGCTGGAAGGCCTGAAGCAGAAGATCGCCCCCACGTCCTCTGTTTTGGATATCACTCTGGTCAACCTGGTTATTGCCAATACCACCGAGCGCCTGCTGGCTATGGGTATGGTTCCCCCTGTATTCACCAGCGCCAACACCGACGAAGGCGATAAGGCTAACAAGTCCATTCTGGAGACCTACCGTCCCCGTATCCGTATTCTGTAATCTATTTCACCCTAATTTATCGGAGGTATTATTATGAATCTGGAACTTAAGAAGAAAATCGGTCAGCTTTTGATCGCCGGCTTCCCCTCCCCTGAGGTAGACGATCAGGCTCGTGCTCTGGTCAATGACTTCTATGTAGGTAACTTTGCCTTCTTCGGCAGAAATATCGTTACCCCCGCTCAGACCAGCAAACTCTGCAACGATCTGACACAGCTGGTACATGAAAAGACCGGTTTCTCCCCCTTCATCTGCGCTGACCAAGAAGGTGGCGTCGTTACCCGTGTCAATCTGGGCGCATCCCTCATGCCCGGCACCATGTCCGTCAATGCCAGCGGTACCGATAAGGCTTACCAGTTGGGCGCAAATAACGGCAAGGTCATCCGTGCATTGGGTCTGAGTTGCACCTTCGCTCCCATTCTGGACGTCAATCTGGAACCCATGAACCCCATTATCGGTTCCCGTTCCTTCGGTGATGATCACGAAGTCGTTGCGCAGCTGGGTATCCCCATGGCTCTGGGCTTCCAGTCTTCCAAGATCCTTCCCTCTGTTAAGCACTTCCCCGGTCACGGAAACGTTGCTACCGACTCCCATCTGGATGTTCCCTTTAACAACACCCCTCGTGAGGTTCTGGAAGCAACAGAATGGCAGCCCTTCTACAAGGCATTTGCGCAGGGCGTTGACGGCCTCATGACCTGCCACGTTGTTTATAATGACGTTGATCCCGAATGGCCCGCAACCCTGTCCTATGAGATCATGACCAAGCTGCTCCGTGAGAAGATGGGCTTTGACGGTCTGGCTCTCACCGACTGCATGGAAATGGACGCTATCCGCGCCCACTACGGCACCGGTGAAGGCGCTGTCCGTGCTCTGGAAGCCGGCTGTGACCTGCTGACCTTCTCCCACACCTACGAAGCTGTTTCTGCAGCTGCCAACGCCATCTACGAAGCTGTTGACTCCGGCAGACTGTCTCTGGAGCGGATCGAGGAATCTTATCAGAGAGTTCTCCGCTACAAGGAAAAGTACGGTCTCTTCGAAGAGCGCCATCTGGACGTAGAAGAAGCCCGTGCAGAAGCTTACGATCCCGAAAAGCTGGCTCTGAACCATCAGGTATCTCTGGACTCCATGACCCTTATCAGCGGCAACATCGATGCACTGCTGAATGCGAAGAATCCTGCTTTCTTCGCCCCTGCTTCCATCGCTCTCACCGGTGCAGAGGACAAGGAGCGTAAGCCCAACTACTTCAGTGACCGTGCTGTAGAAAAGTTCGGCGGCAAGTCCTATGTTGTCCCCATGGCAGAACTGGATGAGGCTACTAAGGAAGCCATCGCGTCTGACTATGATGTAGCTGTTCTGGGTCTGTACAACTGCCGTTTCCGTCCCGGTCAGCAGGACATTCTCCGCGCTCTGGAAGCTACAGATCGTCCCCTGATCGTTGTCCTCTTAGGTGCTCCCTATGATAAGGATTTCGTCAAGCGTTGCGACGGTCTGGTTTGTGCTTATGAGTACACCGAGTTGGCAACTGCCACCTGTATCGAGGCTCTTGCAGCAAACCGTTTCCCCGGCAAGTTGCCCATTAAGGACTGATCTTCCGTCTCTCCGAAATCCACGGCAGATCGACCCTCGGAATAAACTCCATAACCATCCCCACAGGGGCTGTCACCCGACAGTCCCTGTGTTTTTTCTTTCATCCCCTCCTTCTGCCGAGCAATCTCAAAATTCCCGTTTATGGAACTGTTCACCAAGTTGGTAAAGATCCTT
>JAZSAO010000203.1:0-3723 GCA_045601945.1 Faecousia sp.
ATTTTCGGAAGCATGGCCGTATCCGGTATGGTAGTTCCGGTTTCCCACTTGCTGATGCTCTGATATTTTACCCCAAGTAGTTCTGCCATTTGAGCTTGTGTGAGTTGTTTCCTTTTTCGTATTGTTCGGATTTGTTCAGATAGGTTCTTCATTCGATTCTCACCTCATGTCTAATATATCATTATGCTGAGAAAATAGCAATCACCTCGTAAGAAAGTAGCTCAACCCAAGGGTGAGTGTGTTTTAGTAAAACAATCGGTGTCTTGCTAAAAAGAAAATGCTATCGTACGATAAATGATTATGATATAATTTTGAAATAAGCCCTTGACTTTACACCAAAGTATAATGATATCATTGGGTCGAAAGGAGGTTGCAGATATGATGACCATTAAAGAATTCGCTTCTCTTTGCAACTGCAATACCCAAACCCTGCGGTACTATGACAAGATTGATCTGCTGAAACCGGTTAAGGTGGATCGGTGGTCAGGATACCGCTATTATGAGAAATCTCAAGCCGTAGATTTTGTGAAGATCAAAAATCTTCAGGCCGCAGATTTTACCATTGAGGAAATCAAGGCCCTGCTGACTATGACGGATCAGCAGGTATATGAAGCCTTTGAACGCAAGGTTGCAGAGCAGGTGCAAAAGCTGGAGCGAATCAAAGAAATCCAACAATCGTATCTGACCGAAGTAAACACAATGAAAAAATTGATCCATTCTTTCTGTGACAGTCTTTTGGAGTCTATCAACACACCTGAAATGCTCCAAGAGTTTGCCACTCATGACCAAGAAGCCGACGAAATGGTAGAGATCATCCGTAGCCTTTTGCTCTCTTCCACGGAGACTACCGAGGTCGAAGTGCAGGCGGTTACTATGGTGGTAAACGACAAGCTGTTTGAAGGCACACAAGCATTGGAAAACATGACCTTATTCCTCCGGAAAGAGGAACTGAAGGACACCGTATATCTAAACGGCGAGCATCTCCGCGAGGATACCTCTGCTATAACAGAAAATGCAGAAGTTGTTTGGGAATCCCACGGCTGGACCCGGACCCATGAGTTCCTGGATCACATCCCTATACCGAAAGATGATGGGAACTACATTCTTCTGATCCGCCATCCCGAGAATTCTGTCTGTAATACCTTGGCTTATCCGATGATCCTGCTGGGCAAATTGATTTCCAAGGGCTACAAGGCAGATCACCTGCATTGCTTCTCCTATGATGACAGCGACGACGGACAGAACCATGTAACTCTTCTCCGCAGAAAGTAAAAAGCTACTATGAACAAAGCCTCGGAGCACTCCGAGGCTTTATCTATATGATGGTCATCGAAGCTTTTCCAAGCGTGCGATTTCTCTGTGGATATAATCGATGGATTCGCCGGTAGTATCGCCCCAATCTTTTTCGGAAACCTCCAATTCGAATTTTCGGGACGCGATAGCACCCTCAATGTCACCATCCATTTCACAGCATTGTGCCAGAGAATCCATAGGATCTGTATAACGGGGAGAGGGGAGTAATTCGATGGATCTTCTGTAATACTCCTTTGCGGAAGCGTATTGTCCTGCCAAGGTCAATAGATCCCCGATCCAATGCTGAATGCTCCAGTCCTTTGAATACTGCTCATCCAGAGAATGTATCATCTCTTGTGTTGCGGACCGATCGCATTTGGCAATGGCGACCTTGATTTTATGTACGGTCATAAAGTGGTCATTAGGAAAGGCAGCTTCCATCTCGTCACAATACCGTTGGGCCTCCGCAAGACGGTGATCATCAATCAGTTGCGAAATCAAATGACCATAGGTCATACGCTTGTCGGGATACTTCTCCAAGCATTCCTTGTAGTAGGTGATCAGTGCGTTGTGGGTATTGTGTCTGGGATCCACATGAACCCCACCCATAGCCTTTCCCAAATAGTAGCAACCCATTGCAACACTGTCTTTCCTCTGCAAAATTTCCAATGCGTATTCCTGAGCCCGAACAGAATGCTCCTTTGATAAATGCATCTCCAACTGTGCCAGCATGCAAAGGGGATCACCGTTTTGCGGCTCTCTGCGGGCCTTTTCCAACAGATACTGCCGTTCATTTTCTACATCCGCAGGGTTCAGAAAACGCACATCCCAAAGCATATTTTGAATGCGTTCCATACGGGTCTCGTCAGACAGTGCAAACAGTTCATCAATGGTCACACCAAAATAGGCAGAAAGACCGGGGAGCATCCCGATATCCGGGACAGACTGACCGCACTCCCATTTGCTGACAGCTTGTGGAGAAATGTTAAAATGTTGTGCAACCGCTTCTTGGGTTACGCCTTTTCGAATACGCAAAGCCTTAATCTGATTACCAATATTCATAAAGTCACTCCTTGTTTGAGTATCAAGCACTTGTGCCTTCATCATAATGGATTTTGGCTAAATTTTCAATGGCGGCGTAGATGATGTGCTACAACTACTGGTTGTGCTATGTGTTATCGTTCTGCAAAAAGCGGATTGCCGGATAAAAAAGTGTCCTTTGCCCTTAGCATCTACGCATAATGACAACTTTGGGTCAATTATTGTAATTGTGAGCGAGCCACCCAAGCATTCCATCTTGGATCTGCTTGGATCTCTGCCTTGACTTGATCTACTTCCGGAACATTCCACCAAGGCCAATCCTCAGCCATAGTCATATAGTCCTGTTTCGCAATATCTACACTACAGCCGGGAATTTCCTTCGCAAGCCGTACTAGCGGCGTGTGATAGCAGGCGACACCGTCCTCACATACCCGGATAAATTTCAGGCCGTTTTTCCTTGCATTCTCCAGTGCATCAAAGGCTTCGTCCTTTCGGTTATCCAACCACAAATACAGCGAATGAAGCAATTCCAAGCTAAGGACATAAGCATGATGGCAACCGAAATTTCCATCCGGACAGATCACTTCAAAAAGGTGAATGGCACTTGCGATATTTTCTGCTTTTTCATGTGCAGACAGGTGATGCTGATCGCCGGCAGTGATATTTACAATTAAGACAGCACTGGCGCGGATCGTCTGCAAAAGCAACTCACTATGGGCTTTGACATAGGCTTTTCCGTCGCAAGCGTAGGCCTGTAAAAATTCGCGGCTGTTCCACATATCGGGAGCTTGTTTTGCCAAAGCCATTCCCTTTTCGTAATCTCCCAGGTTGAGATATAGCTGGGCCAGTTCCTCGGTTGCACGATCTCGCAGCTTTCCCAGCGGTAATGTTTGCAGCACTTTTTCATAAAGTGGGATTGCTTCCATCCATTCTTCGTAGGTTTTGTGTTTTTCTACATCATAGACGCTATAGCCTTCCTCGTCAATCAAATGACATTCTCCATAGCGGACATACGCTGCTTTGTACAGGGCGGAGGCCAAGCAGAGCATCAGCCTTTCGTTGCCGGGATATTCCACCAGAGCAGACCGTGCCAAGGCGATACATTCCGCGATGCAAACATCGTGGCCACTATTAAGCCGGTTCATGCGGTCTATTTCCGCAGCCAAAGTGTCAATGCGGTGCGTGCGTTCACCCTCGTAGCCGAACAGCTCGTCTATGGAGACGCCAAAGAAATTGGCAATGGAGGGGATAAGATTCATGTCCGGGTAGCTTCCACCCGACTCCCAACGAGATACCGCCTGAGAGGTAACACCCAGGGCTTCTGCAAGCTGCTCCTGGGTTCTTTTATCACGGCGACGGAGTTGCCGAATATTGTTTCCTAATTCGAGT
>JAZSAO010000204.1:0-2057 GCA_045601945.1 Faecousia sp.
CCATAGAGCGTATCTTTACGCATTTCCCTGTGGCAGATTCCATTGACGTAGCAGATGAGAATTTTACCCGTACACAGTTTGAACGATTTATGGCTATGCTCACAACCCTGAAAGGGGTAGGGATCGATCCGCAAATTCGACACTGCTGTAACTCCGGTGCTACGATTCAGTTCCCGGAATATGCACTGGATATGGTTCGTCCCGGTTTGGCGACTTATGGTGTATTACCGTGCTCTGATCTCCGTGGTATGATTGATCTGAAACCGGTTATGCAACTGCGTTCAACCATATTCCAGATCAGAGATTTTGATCCACTGATTACTGTCAGTTACGGAAGAACCTATACCACTTTAGATCCCACAAAGATTGCTGTTGTGGGTCTTGGCTATGCGGATGGCCTTAGCCGTAGTTTTTCCGGTAATATATCCTTCCTATTACATGGGAAACGTGTTCCCCAGATTGGACGGATCTGCATGGATATGTGTATGGTGGATATTTCTCGTGTTCCGGATGCTAAGGTAGGAGATGTGGTTACAATTTTCGGTACCGATGGAGATGATCGGATCGATGTAGATGACATGACTAACAGACTCCGAACAGTGCCCTATGAACTGCTCTGCAGTATCAACAAGAGAATTCCCAGAATTTATATGGATGGAGAAAATGAGACGGAGATCCTGCAATATATTGTCTGACCTGACATAATATAGAAAGGAACTTCCTTTAGAAAGAATTTTGAATAAATCTTGCTTCTGCGTGGGAAAATATTGTTACCGCCTACGGTGGGAACAAAGGAGGTCGCGTGAAGCAAATGGATACAAGCGTAAAGAGGGGCGATATTTTCTACGCGGATCTGAGTCCGGTTGTCGGTAGCGAGCAGGGAGGGACGAGACCTGTTCTGATTGTACAGAACGATACAGGCAACAGACATTCTCCGACGGTCATAGCAGCGGCAATTACCAGTCAGCTAAATAAGGCAAAGCTACCTACCCATATTGAACTCATAGGGAAGGATGTTGGGCTGACGAAGGATTCGGTTGTTCTTTTAGAGCAGATTCGAACCATTGATAAACGCCGTCTGCGTGAACATATGGGAAGATTGGACGAAGGTATGATGAACCGTGTAGATGAAGCAATAGCGGTAAGCTTTGGACTTCCGCGTGCATAAAGGTTGATCCCTCTCGCATAAACTGTGCGGGAGGGATTTTTTATGATTTTTAAAGTATATGAGGGTGAACAACCGGCTGGGGATCTGACATTGGAGTGCAGTGGGCTGTATTATGAGATTCATGCTAAAATTCAAAACCGTGGAATTGTACAAAGAATCTATGGAATCTGTGGTACAGAAAGCTACTATATAGGGATACCTGATAAAAACGGCGAGTTGAACCGCCGTGTTTCACGGAAACAGTTTCCTATCCCTGAAAAAATCATTCTATCAGAACAGCCTAAGTCGCAGGATCGTAGTTTCTTGATCTCAGAGTGCCTGGGGAAGACTACCTCGCAGATAGAGAGTAAGAAGATAGAGACGGTTGACGATGGAACAATGGATTCCGTGGAACGAGAAATCGTCAGACAAACGCCTCAAATAGATATAGAAAGTGGAGGAGAAGAAAATGAAATACATACGAAAAATTATTGCAATGACATTGATCCTTTGCTCCTTGCTGACTTGCCTGCCGATTACGACTACGGCGGCACAGAAGAAGCTGATCGCGATTACATTTGACGACGGTCCCAGTGGTGTTACAAGCCGCTTGCTGGATGGCTTAAAGGCAAGAGGCGCTAAGGCAACTTTCTTTATGCTGGGATCCTGTGCAGAGGATTATCCTTCGCAGGTTCGCAGAGCCTATGAGGAGGGCCATCAAATATGTTCTCACTCTTATGATCATCCCGCGCTTACGACCAAGTCCAATGATCAGATTATTTGGCAGATGAATAAGACGGATGGCATTTTGGACGGAATTCTTGGTATGGATTTTGAATATACGATCCGCCCTCCATATGGCGATGTAAATAATCGTGTGACGTCACTTCTGGGACAGCAGTATCATTCA
>JAZSAO010000205.1:0-5396 GCA_045601945.1 Faecousia sp.
CCCCGTAGTACCTTACGAAAACGATGAGGTCACCCGGATCATTCAAGATGATCTCAATGAACCCATTTACAATTCTGTCAGGAACATGACTGTAGGACAGTTGCGAGAATGGATCCTAAAGGAAAGTACCACTACGGCAGACATCCATCGAGTTTCTCGTGGTCTTACCTCGGAAATGATCGCTGCTGTGGCAAAACTTATGAGCAACTTGGATCTGATCTACGGGGCTAAAAAGATCCCTGTAACTGCCCACTGCAATACGACCATCGGCCTTCCCGGCACCTTGTCCTGCCGTCTCCAGCCCAACCATCCAAGGGATGATTTAGAAGGGATCCTTGCTTCTACCTTAGAAGGTCTCAGTTTTGGTGCGGGAGATGCGGTTATCGGTCTGAATCCTGCAGGGGACAGCGTGGAAAGCTGTAAGAAAATCTTAGAAATGTTCCAAGAGATCAAGG
Source organism: Faecousia sp. (assembly GCA_045601945.1). Lineage (GTDB taxonomy): Bacteria > Bacillota > Clostridia > Oscillospirales > Oscillospiraceae > JAZOXB01. The sequence goes on from JAZSAO010000205.1 coordinate 456, forward strand.
AAAAGCATCAAATTCCCACGCAAATCTGCGTTTTAGCCCACATTACCACCCAAATGAAGGCACTGGAAATGGGAGCCCCGGGGGATCTGATTTTCCAATCCATTGCAGGCAGTGAAAAGGGCAACGCCGCCTTCGGCTTCAGTGGTCAGACCGTGGAAGAAGCCCGTGCTTTAGCCCTGAGCCGAGGCACGGCGGAGGGACCCAACGTGCTGTACTTCGAGACGGGGCAGGGATCGGAACTGTCCTCCGTTGCCCATTTTGGAGCGGATCAGGTGACCATGGAAGCCCGTTGTTACGGTTTTGCACGGCGTTACAAACCCTTCTTGGTGAACACTGTTGTAGGCTTCATTGGGCCTGAATATCTCTATGATTCCCGACAGGTGACCAGAGCCGGCTTGGAGGATCACTTTATGGGAAAACTGTCCGGTGTGCCTATGGGCTGTGATGCTTGTTACACCAATCACATGAAGGCAGATCAGAATGACATTGAGAATCTTTCCGCCCTTCTCACTGCTGCCGGATGTAATTACTTTATGGGCATTGCCCATGGAGACGATGTGATGCTGAACTACCAGACCACAGGCTTCCGAGAAACTGCCACCTTACGGCAGATCTACGGGCTTACTGCCATTCCTCCTTTCCAGAAATGGTTGGAGAAAATGGGCTTTGTGGAAAACGGCATCCTGACCCCGAAAGCCGGAGACGGCTCTGCTTTACTCTAAGGAGGTGCGGGAATGAATAAAGAAGAAATTCGGGCACTGGTTGCCCAAATGCTGGGAGACCTTACCAAAGAACCGCCTGTAAAAGCAGGGGACTACCGCCCCACAGACCCCAAAAGAGGGGAAGAAACTTTAGAGGATCTGAGCCAAACAGATCTGCGAAAGGTCTACAATGTAGAAAATCCCCAAAATCCCAAAGCCTTCCTTCCTCTACGGGAAAAGACCCCTGCCCGTCTGGGTGTAGGCCGAGCAGGTTTCAGATATCCCACAAAATCCATGCTCCGATTCCGTGCTGACCATGCCGCCGCAAGGGACAGTGTCTTCCGCGTCATAGGAGATGATTTTGCTAAGGCTCACGGCCTGATCCCCCTGAAAACCCGATGCGTGGATAAAGACCAGTATCTGACCCGTCCCGATTTGGGAAGAACCTTTGACGACGGCGCTCAGAGGCTCCTGTCCTCCACATGGGATAAGCCCAAGGTCATGATCGTCATCGGAGATGGACTGTCTTCCGCAGCGATCGAAGCCAATGCTATGGATTGCACTGCGGCCATTCGTCAGGGGCTTCAAAATGCAGGGATCACCGTAGACAAGATCCCATTTATCCAATATTGCCGTGTGGGCGCAAGCGACCATATCGGAGACCTGACGGGCTGTGAACTCTTGTGCCTGCTCATCGGAGAAAGACCGGGTTTGATTACCGCAGAATCCATGTCTGCCTATATCACCTATCGCCCCTACCGTGGGATCCCCGAGGCAAAGCGTACGGTGATCTCCAACATCCACAAGGGTGGCATTACTGCCGTAGAAGCAGGGGCCCATATTGCATCTCTTCTTCTGACCATGCTGAAGCAGAAAGCTTCCGGCTTAGATCTGAAACCGGAGGGACAATATGAAGGGTGAACAGCTCCCTACCCAGGTTCTTTCCGCAAAAATCATCCCCAACGCTTCTCCGGCTCTATGTAAGGCTCTGAAATTAAAGAAACACTATCCCAGTCTGGCGCTCCTCAGTGCAGACAGTGACGATGTAACCTATATTGCCTTAGACCATGCCACGAAAGCCGCCGCTGTGGAGGTGGTCTATGGCAGGAGTCTCTATGCCGGAGCCGCCAATGCTTCCACTGCCTTGGCAGGAGAAGTCATCGGGATCTTGGGAGCGGAAACTCCGGGGGAAGCAGAGAGCGGTTTGAGGGCGGCTATGGATCATATCCGGGAATTAGGATTCCGCAGTGCCAACGACCGTGGAGATGTGGTCTATCTTGCCCACACCGTAGCCCGAACAGGCAGTTATTTATCAAAAATCGCAAAGGTTCCCCAAGGGAGTGCTCTGGCATATCTCATTGCTCCACCTGTGGAAGCCATGGTGGGGATCGATGCAGCTCTAAAGGCCGCTTCTGTAGAACCGGGAGTGTTCTTCTTGCCCCCGACGGAAACCAATTTTGCAGGGGCGTTATTAACAGGCACCCAGTCTGCTTGCAGAGCAGCCTGTGAAGCCTTTGCCACAGCGGTCTGTGACCTTGCGGCAAATCCGATAGGAGGCAACTATGGAATTGGATAAAGATTTAAGATCCCGACAAGAGGTTCGGGAACTTATGGAACAGGCACAAAAGGCCTTTCAGACTTTGGGATCTATGGAACAGAGCCGACTTGACAAAATCGTACAGGCTATTCGGGATTGTGCCATGGATCATGCCCAAGAACTGGGGGCTATGGCGGCTTCGGAAACAGGATTCGGCAATCCGGAAGACAAAGCGGAAAAGAACCGTTTTGCCGCCCAAAGGGTCTATGATGCCATCAAGGATCAGAAAGTGGTCGGTATTTTAAAAGAACAGCCGGGACTTTGGGAGGTCGGCGTTCCCGTAGGCGTGATCGCAGGGATCGTACCGTCCACCAACCCCACCTCTACAGTCATCTATAAGGCGATGATCGCCATAAAAGCAGGATCTCCTATTGTATTCTCGCCCCATCCGGGAGCGGTACAGTGTACCTGCAAAACGGCACAGCTTCTGGTAGAGGCGGCGGAAGCCGCAGGCTGTCCCAAGGGGGCGATCGGATGCATTTCCACCCCTACCATGGAGGCGGTACAGGAACTGATGCACCATGAACACACCCGTCTGATCTTAGCCACCGGCGGTGCCGCTATGGTCAAGGCGGCATACTCCTCCGGGAAACCTGCCATCGGTGTGGGTGCAGGCAATGGCCCTGCCTATATCCACCGTTCTGCAGATATTCCTGCGGCGGTTAGAAAGATCATTCGATCCAAAACCTTTGATAACGGCACCATCTGCGCTTCGGAACAGAGTGTGATTTTGGAAGAATGTTGTGCCCAGAAGGTAAAAGAAGAATTCCGCAAACAGGGTGCTTACTTCCTGAACAAAGAGGAAGCCGGAAAGCTTTCTGCGATCCTCCTCCGCCCCAACGGTAGTACCAATCCCAAAATCGTAGGGAAGACTGCTTATCAAGTGGCGGCTATGGCAGGGGTCTCTGTGCCGGAAAAAACCACCGTTCTCCTTGCCCACGAAACAGAAGCAGGACCTACCAGACCCTATTCCAGAGAAAAGCTGTGTCCCATTCTGGCTCTTTTTGTGGAGCGGAACGAGGATACTATTTTAAAACGAGCCATCGAGGTACTGATCGGAGAGGGAGCAGGTCATACCTTCTCTATGCACGCTACAGACGAGGCTGTGATCCGACGGTTCGCCAAGGAGATTCCGGTGTCTCGATTCTTGGTCAACACCCCATCCTCTCTCGGTGGCATCGGTGCCACCACTAAGCTGTTCCCGGCCTTGACTTTGGGCTGTGGTGCGGTGGGTGGTAGTTCCAGTTCCAACAACATCAGCCCCATGGATCTGATCAACATTCGCCGTGTGGCATGGGGTGAAGAAAAGGAACCTGTTTGCAAGGCTACAGATAGATCCTACGAATCAACAGCGGATCCGGAGCTCATCGAAGCCCTGACCCGTGAAATATTGAACAAACTCAGGAGGTATGACCAATGATTCCTAACACAAATGCCCTCGGTATGGTAGAAACACGTGGCTTAGTCGGTGCCATTGAAGCCGCCGATGCCATGGTCAAGTCTGCTAACGTTCAGTTGGTAGGAAAGGAACAGATCGGTGGCGGTCTGGTCACCGTTATGGTACGGGGGGATGTAGGTGCGGTAAAATCCGCAACAGATGCAGGTGCCGCCGCGGCGGAAAAGGTAGGGGAACTGATCTCTGTCCATGTGATCCCTCGACCCCATAACGAAGTAGAACTGATCCTGCCCCACGGCAACCCCGGCAAGGCTGAGAAATAATGCTCTATACGGAAAAGACTCTGGAGCAGGCTCTGAAGAACGGCACCTTTGTCCTATCTTCCGAGGATCGATTGACCCCTTCTGCAAGAGACCTGCTCCGTAGTCGCAGGATCTCTCCCGAAAAGGGGAAGCCGGAGCATATGACCCATCTTCGGGCAGGGGAACTGGTACCCAAGACCCATCCGAGGATCGCCTTCCGTGGGAAACTGGATTCTCTGGAAGGTGAGATCCTGCTGACCATGAAGGAACCGGGCGCGCCTATAAAAGTCTTGGAGGAAATGCTGGACTTTTGTCGCGGATTGATGCGTTGTGATGTCCTCGGAGAGTCGGTGCCGGAGATCTGCCTCTACGGCATGACGGAGGAGGAACTGCGTCACCGCAGTCATAACCCGCAAAAATATTATGGCACACCCCATATTCTTCCTCATGGTGGTGACAGTACTGTGCTTTTGCGATTGAACTATCTGCGGACACAGATTCGAGAAACGGAACTGCAAAGTTATCATGCTTTTCCGGAACGAACAGACATTCACAGAGCACTGAACCGTCTGTCCTCTCTGTGCTGGATTCTGTGCTTGGAGGAAAGGGAGAGAAATGGGAAAGGAGGTCCTGCATGGACAGGCTTACAGAAGAAATCATCAACAGAATTTTCGTCGAATTAGAGGCATCCGGCCGTCATGTTCATCTTACAAAGGAGGCCGCGCTTGCTCTATACGGCCACAGTTTAACGCCATTAAAGGGATTATCTCAGCCGGGGCAGTTTGTGGCGAAGGAACGAATTTCCCTTATTACTCCCAAGGGAAGATTAGACAAGGTAGCGGTCTTAGGACCGGAGCGGAAGGCTTGTCAGGTGGAACTATCCCAGACAGACTGCGTGACCCTTGGTCTAAAAGCCCCTCTGCGAGATAGCGGAGATGTGAGCGG
>JAZSAO010000206.1:0-12862 GCA_045601945.1 Faecousia sp.
CTATGCCGTAACAGACGAAGGAGATCAAGGTGGCCCCATTCTGTTTATAGAACGGGATATGATCACGGGTCAAACCCGTACTATTTGGGATATGACACCTCCTGAGAATATTGAGCGACAGAATATGCAATTTTCTATATATAAGGATGTTGCATTTATGACATTTTATGAGTATGAGCTGCAGTTGAATGACGCCGGCACATCCTACTATCATAAAGATCCTGCACAATACTCTTACGAGATCAATTTGATGACAGGACAGCCGAACTTGCTTCTAAAGGGAGAGATTCCTGCTATGGAGGGCTTTCAATTCCTGGGAGATGAGATTCTCCCCCGGGGATGTACAGAGAACTTTTTACTGATTAGGGATGTGGAATATCACGACGATGTCCTTATGTCCCCGGAGGAATATCTAAGAGAGAACCCACAGGGGGATTGGGGACGATATATTATGGAAGAGTACCAGACAACATCTCATTATTCGGTAAATCGTAAAACAGGGGAGAGAAAACGTCTGTGCGGAGACTATAAGGAAGCCGGAATGACGGATTTGTCTTGTATCCGAGACAGAAAGACTGCCTTTCTCAACGGGAACATAATTTATCTCTTTGATGGTTATACGGGAGAAATCGTACCCTGTTTTGAGCAGGAGAATGTTGCAATTCTGAGATGCTTTGACGGACGGATCTTCTTTAACACCAAGACAGAAGGGCAAGACGGTGCTCCTATCTGGAAAAAGTATTGGTACGACATCCAAACCGGGGAAAAGAAGGAATTTCAGCAAGACGGTGGCCCTTTGACTTTTTCGATTCACGGAGAAACGGTAGACTATTTCTATGGCATAGGACCCGGTGATAGTCGCATGATTTCTAAACAGGATTTTTATAACGAAAACTATAACGGTGCATTTTAGGATTATAATGAAGGAGGGAAAGGATGGAACTGGTATTTTCTCATCTGGATAAGCATTACGGAAAGGTACATGCCTTAAAGGATGTGAGCTTTACTCTGACATCGGGGGTTCATGGCTTGCTGGGGCCCAACGGGGCAGGAAAAAGTACCCTTATGAACATCCTGTCCGGGAATTTGGAGCAGACCTCCGGAGTCGTTACTTATGACGGAAAGGATATCCGAAAAATGGGTGTAGACTTCCGCAAACTCCTTGGCTACATGCCCCAACAGCAGGCTCTTTATCCCGGTATGACTGCTGCTCAATTTTTAGGGTATATGGGAACCCTTCGAGGCATGGAAAAGGACAGGCTGCGGCAGGCGGTTTCCCGTGTCCTCAATCAAGTAGGCCTTGGGGAGAAGGCTGGGGAGAAGATCAAAACCTTTTCCGGAGGCATGAAACAGAGACTCCTTTTAGCGCAGGCTATTATCCATGATCCGAAAATCCTGATTCTGGACGAGCCGACCGCAGGTTTAGATCCGAAACAGCGGATCGCTGTACGAAATCTCGTTTCCCGTTTGGCGGAAAATAAGATCGTGATCCTGTCTACCCATGTGGTGGGAGATGTAGGGTGCATTTCCAAAGAAATTCTGCTTTTGAAGGAAGGTCGGCTTCTCTGTCAGACACCTCCCGGTGTTTTGTCTGGCCAAATGGAGGGTCGAGTATGGGAGGTAGTCGTTGATCCTGTGGAACTGCCGGAATGGCAGAGGTCATACCCCATCTCTAACATGGCAACCCACCCAAAAGGATTGTGCCTTAGAGTCTTGTCGGAATCTTCGGTCTCCGGTGGTAGAATTGTGAGTCCCACTCTGGAAGATGTGTATCTCCACTGCTTTGAGGAGGGGGACTATGATCGGGCATGAACTAAAAAAACTTCTCCATAGCAAGGTTACGGTGATCTTGATGATCCTTTTCCTTGCGATCAACGGATTTTTTGTATGGAATTTGCCTATTCCGGGAGTGGAACCATACATCAACATAGATGTTACCCATATTCTATCCCTCTACAGGGCTCTGCCTGAGGATGGGAAACAGGCATTGTCGGCACTGGAGGAAAAACGGGATGTTTTCACAGAGGCTATTTGGAACGAGACAGAACCCGGTGGTTACTTAACCGAGGATATATACACAGAAAGACTGTTGTTTCAGACGCTGATCGATAGAATCGAGCCGGTGGTAAACTATTCTGTCATTTTGCAAGAGATCGACACCAATGCAGAGACCCTTCTCTTAACAGGCCGCTATGAGACAGACAGCTTTCCATATCAAAATGTGGTGAAATCGGGGCAGGTTTACGCAGAATTACAGAATGTACAGCCAACGATTCTATACTCAGGAGCGGTAGAGCTGATGCCCGGTGGTGGGATCACGGAGATCATTGTGGCGCTTTTGAGTCTGTTGATTGCGCTGGAACTGGTTTTTTTGGAACGGGAACGCGGAACTTTGGCTTTGTGCAAGTCTACCGGTAAAGGGTATGGGCATTTGATCCTTGGAAAGATTCTCGCAGGTCTCATTTGGGGAACTGTGGGAACGATCATCCTGTACGGGAGCAATTTATTGATCGGATTGATCCGCTGTGGGTCTGTTGCTCTGTCTGCACCGATACAATCGGTTTACGGTATGATCCGTAGCCCTTGGAAACTGACCATCGGGGAGTACATGGGGCTATTTTTCGCGGTGAAGATTCTATGGACAGGTTCTGTTATGGCGGTAGCTTATGTGGGATCCTATGTTGGCAAGAAAGTTTGGCAGTGCTGTGGAGTCTTTCTTCTGCTGGGGGGGATATGCTTCCTAAGGCCGAACTCGGTGCTAAATCCCTTTTCTGTGGAAACTTCCTCGGAACTTTTCGGGAACTATTGGAATCTGAATATCTTTGGGAGCCCGGTGAGTCACCTTGCCGCAAGCGTATGGGGTATGGTCTCTATTATTTTTCCGGGATTTTTCGGAGCAGCGTATCTTCATGTGAAGCAAATTCCGGGGATCTTTGAAAAGAATGGCCGGAGAAAAAAGAATAAAATGTCCATCCCCACGAGTCTTATAAAATACGAAGCAGGGAAGCTGTTTTTAATGAACGGCGGACTCTATATTTTGATCCTCTTGATCGTGGTACAAGGATTTATCTACTCTGATTTTTCAAATCATATCCCGCCACAAGAACAGCTCTATATTCACTATTCCCGGATTCTTGCGGGAACGGCGAATGCGGAAAAGGATGCATATCTGGAACAGGAGGAAACTCGATTTGCGGATTTGTATCACAGGCTGGAGGAATATGGTCAGGCTTTAGGTCAAGGAAGTCTCAGCGAGGATTCATATTCCCTACTTACAGGGGGAATTATGCAACAATTGGAAAGCGAGCCTGTCTTCCTGCGAGCAAGAGACCAGTATCTCCGTATGAAAGAAAATGGGTTAGAGTATGTCTGTCTGACAGGATATAACAGGCTTTTGGGGTCGGAAGGTAAGAAAGAGTTCCTGCGGCAAAGTATTTTCTTAGTTCTTGGTCTTACAGCAGGTCTGTCCGGTGTGTTTGCCACAGAGCATGAGACCGGGATGATCTTCCTTCTCCGCACCGCTGAGATGGAACCGGACTCCCAAAAGAAAAAAAGACTGTTAGCCGTCTTGTATGGACTTGCAGTGGCAGTCATAGTATATGTCCCGCAGCTTGTTGCGGTGTGGGTTTCCTACGGCTTGCCGGGGATGTCTGCCATGGCAGGGAGCGTGCCGTCTTTGGGACTGCGTATTGGGAAGGTTTGGTGTGCAATGGGGATCTATGGCGGAATGCTCGCTGTGATTGCCGTGGGGATGTCTCTTTTGATCCTGATTTTGTCTAACTTCTGCCGGAATACCGTTCATACCTGTTTGTATTCCGGGGCAATTTTGTTGCCGCCGTTTGTATTGGGCTTCGTTTTTGTGTAAACAAAAAACAGCAGGAATCTCACCGTGGGGTGGGACTCCTGCTGTTTTGGAATGGTTACATATGGGAGGCTGATCCGAATCATCGGGATCGTGAATATTCTCGGTGATTTCTACTCGAAGGGATTCCATAAGGTCGGGGGATTGAGAAAATTTCTGCAATAGGCGAAGGGTCAGAATTCTTTCTCCAACAGTCATTTGTACCACCTCCTAAGGTTATTTTCTTCGTGATCATAGTATACAAGAAAACCGGAAAAGAATCTACGGTACAAATGTGCAAAATAGAAGGGTCTATTTCTCAATGTGTTGAAAAATTGAAAAGGAATCCTGTGATTCAGGCGGCAGGGAGAAGATCTCTCTGCCGCCTGATTGGCTATGTATTCAAGGTGTAATACGTGGGGAAATTAGGTTTCGTCGGGATGCTGGGGAGCGGTGGGAGTTTCTGCGGGCTGTACCACAACCACGGGAGCGTTGTCGGAAGCTGCGATCTTTCCACCCAGAGCGCCCATGATCAGGCTCTTGATGTCGATGCCCATACCGGCGCTGATGCCCTCGGTGACCTGTGTGGTACCGTTGACGATATCGGACAGGAGCTTTGCGCTGTTGCCCTCACCGTACATGGTGATCTTATCTACCTTGCTTAGAGGCTCGGCAACATTCTTTGCGATTTCGGGGAGAGCGGCCATGATCATTTCGATCACTGCGGCTTCGCCGTACTTCTTCATTGCTTCTGCCTTCTTGTCGATACCTTCGGCTTCTGCCAGAGCCTTCAGACGGATGGCTTCGGCTTCTGCTTCACCAACGGCGCGGATACCTTCTGCCTCACGCTGACGTTCGATCATCTTAGCTTCGGCTTCCTTGGTGCGACGGAACAGCTCTGCTTCGGCGGCCTGCTGTGCGGCGTAACGCTCTGCATCTGCCTTTGCACGGATCTCTGCATCCAAGGTCTGCTTGGTAACTTCAACTTCCTTAGATTTCAGTTCTGCGGTACGGTCTGCGCGGGCAATATCTGCGTTTGCAGAGGCGACTTCGATGGTCTTTCTCTGTTCCTGCTCTTGGATGGAGTAGGCGGCATCGGCTTCTGCCTTCTTGGCATCGGACTGCTGTTTCAGTTCTGCTTGGCGGATGGCCAGAGCGTTCTGCTTCTCGGCGATCTCCATTTCGGACTGGACCTTTGCTTCGTTGGCTTCCTTGGCGGCCTTAGCCTGTGCAATGGCGATATCGCGGTCTGCCTGGGCCTTTGCAACTGCGGCACCCTTCTTGATCTGGGAGATGTTATCAATACCCAAGTCTTCAATGACATTGTTCTGGTCGGAGAAGGACTGGACATTGAAAGAGATCATTTCCAGACCCATCTTCTGCAGGTCGGGGATTGCGTTTTCCTGAACACGATCACCGAAGGCCTTACGGTCGGTAACCATTTCTTCCAGACGCATCTGACCGACGATCTCACGCATATTGCCTTCCAAGGTGTCCTGTACACGGCTGATGATCATGGTTTCACGCTCGTTCAGGAAGAACTTGGAAGCGAGGGCCATCATTTCGGGGCTCTGACCGATGCGGATCTTAACGGTTGCATCGACCTTGACGTTGATGTATTCGGCGTTGGGAACGTAGTCGGTGGTCTTAACGTCAACGGAGAACATCTTCAGGGAGAGTTTATCCAGACGTTCTAAGAAGGGGATGCGAATGCCTGCTTTGCCGATTAGGATCCGAGGCTTACGGAAGCCGGAGATCATATAGGCAGTATCAGGCGGTGCTTTGACATAACCTACAAGAATGATCGTGATTAACAAAACAAGAGCAATACCAACACCATACAAATATTCCATTTGAAATTCTCCTTTCTAAAATATAATGTGGTTTCTTGCCTGTGTCTACAGTATATCTTAAATTACAGTAAAAATCAATTACTATAACTGCAAAATAGAGTGCCCTATTTTGCAATCTGTGAATGGCTTTTCAGAGTAATCAAGGGGAATTTACATATGCTACTTTACAAAGGAATTCCCTGTGTGATATATTCTATATAATGTCTGCTGAATAAGTTGTTCTTTCAGCCGTTTTTATAGGTATGCAGACATTATACATTCCATCATCCTTTGGATAGAAAGTAGTAGGTCGAGTCAATGAATCGGAAACATAGCATATTCGGGAGACTCTTTGTATTGGTACTTCTTTTTATAGTAGGAGTTGCGGGGAGCATTGTCCTTTACGGAAAGAAGGACGAAACAAGGAACTGCGACGTAGCCATTGTGTTAGGGGCAGGCACCTTTAGCGGAGAGATTTCGGCGGTTTACAGAGAACGGATCAACCACGGGATATGGCTGTTGGAAAGTGGCTATGTAGACTATCTGATTATGACCGGGGGATTCGGAGAGGGGAGTACCATGTCCGATGGGGCTGCGGCTAAAGCGTATGCTGTGTCTCAAGGTGTGCCTGGGGAGCGGATTTTTATAGAAGAAGCTTCGGTCATCACAGAGGAGAACTTTTCCGAATCTAAAAAAATCATGGAAGAACAAGGGTGGGAAACTGCCCTTGTGGTCAGTGACCCTCTCCATATGAAACGGGCCATGACCATGGCAAAGGATCAAGGGCTCCAAGCATATACCTCCCCAACACCAACCACCATGTACCGAAGTCTCAAAACAAAACTGCCATTTTTAGCCAGAGAAACCTTTTTCTATCTTGGATATTGGGTTCTAAAAGTGTTTAGATAGTTACTCTATTCAATGATCCACCCACAACACTCAGTATATAACCTAATATTACGATTACTCTGCTGGATACTCAAAAAACAGGGATCTAACCGGAACTTTAATAGCAGACATCGTGCTTCAACTTCTATAATATATCACGACTCCGGAAGAAGCCTTCCGACATCTGCAAGATATCCAACCAAGGCCCCAAACGGCATTTTTGTTTCATAAGAGATTGGAATGAGTTTCTAAGAAGATTTTTCTTAAAATGCATCTGCATTACATGCTTATGTTTGCTGTAAAAGTCGAAAGACTAATATTATCACATATGCAAGGAGAGCCTTGCTATGCTAAGAAGGAGACCCTCTCGGCCAATGGCTGAGAGGGTCTCATTATACGGTATTTTCACTATGTCAAAACAGAAAGTCTACTTGGGAAGGGAGATTTTATACTATGGGGGACAGGTAGCTTTGGATCCCGTACGACACCTGTGCAGAGTGAAAGGATGTGGTATGGCGGATCATACAGGCACGGATTGTTTCTTTTTCCGTATTCTGCGGACAATGCGGTTGGTGATAAAAAGGATCAATGCAATGAGAAGCACCATAACGATCAGAACAATATAGGTAAATTTGTTGGCGTTGCGGAGAAGCTTCACGGGATTCAGGCTGGAATAAACGGTTTTTCTGCCGTCCGGTGCTTCGTATTGCGGATCCATATTCCCGCCCATTTCCAGCAGATAGGAGGCAATGGCGTACCATTCCTTTACAGGAGTGTCTTTTTGATCCCTGACGACATAGTTTACAAGGTCTTCTGTGGCAATGGGGTTGCCTTGGGCATCTCGCGGGGTGATGGCGATCAAGCCCATGGAGGTGGATTCTACAGCCCCTAGCATCTGACCGCAGTACATACCGGTTACGACGCTATAGAGCGTATCTTCTTGGATGGGCTCGACGGTACCGTCGTTTCTGCGAAGCATGGCATGATCTACCTTGTTAAAGATCATGCGGTTGGTATTAAAGGAATACTCTGCACCGGAGAAGAAAAGCTGAGCGGAACTCATGAGAGGCTGTACGGATGCATCTACCTCGAAGGCATTCATAAGATCCTGCCCTGTAATATAAACCCGAACAAGTTCGCCTTCCGTTCCTACGCCTAAAGAGGCGGCATTGAATACGTCGGAGGTGGTGACATTTCCTTTGGGGAGGCTTTCTCGAATGACTCCTGCCGCTGTAAGCGCCACATCTACCTCTTCTCCAAGCGCCTTTTCCGCTGCCCATTTATAGGCATCGGAGAAAATGTTGCAAAGGGGAGATTCGTGCTGGGTTCCGTAAACCTCCTTGACAGATTCGAATTTGTAAGGATTATTTACAAGAACCTGATCGAAGGTGATGCCGTATTTGGAGAGGTACTCTGCCTCTACATTGCTCTTGCAGGTGTCTACCAGCTGGGCCATATGGGGATCTTCTTCTACAGTTTCATCAATAGGGATCAGCCGATAGTCTGCAAGGGTAACATTCCCCTCGGCGCCATAGGTCAGATTGACTACGCCCAGATTCTTACCGTACTCACCGGCAGAAACAATGTAGGTTCCGTTGACTTCAATAGCTTCTTGGAGCGTGGTGTGGGTGTGACCGGGAACGATCAGATCAATACCCTCTACGGTTTCTGCAATGGTGTAATCCTCGCCCTTGCCGCCGGAGGTTCCGCTGTGAGAAAGACATACCACAATGGGATGTACACCATAGTCTGACTCGCATTGTGCAACGGCTTCCTTTACGGTTCTCTGTGCCACCGTAGCAGGATCCTCCAGTGCCATACCGGAGTTGGGAGCGCAGGTGTCCGAATCGAATCCGAAGAGACCAAACAGGGCAAAATAAATGCCTCCACGCTCCAGAATGATATAGTCCTCTACACCGTATTCGCCAAATGCTTTGGCAATATGGGAATTGCTTTCCTTGGGGAGATAATTGGAATTTACAATGGCGGGGACGGGCTCGCCGGAAGCCTTTGCGGCACGGAGCATAGAGGCAAGACCTTCCGGCAGATAGTCGAATTCATGGTTACCGAAGGTGGTGGCATCATAGCCCATGGCACCCATGAGCCGAAGTTCAAGGGCAGAGGTTGCATAGGCGGTCTGGAACAGGGAACCCATAGAAAAGTCTCCACTGTCTACAAGAATTGCATCGGGATACAGTGCTTTTTGGTCATGGATGGCTGTCATGAGTCGTGCAAAACCGCCGAATTCCCCACCGCCCTCTTTGGCAGAGGGGAGAAAATGGGAATGGAGATCATGGGTGAATAGGATGGTTGCGGTTTTCTCGTTCTGTGCAAAGGTCGGAGCGGCAATGCCCAGAAGTATGGTGAGGATCAGAAGCAGACTGAAGATCTGCTGAAGGGTTTGTTTCATATGTAACCTCCTGTAAGTGACTTGTTTTTATGATGCCTCGATCTATCAGACTATCAAAACCGCAATAACTCTTCAAAAAATACACTTTGGTATTCGTTTTTCCGGAACGTAGAAAAGGTGACTGCGAGTTTTTCTTCAAAGTTCGGCTGATAGCCTTCGTAGTCGGGATAAAAATATTGCTCATGGATCATGACCTTAATGGCATCACGGTCTGCAAGGCTGTTCAGCTTTTGAATGATCACTTCTTCCGAGTGGTTGTTAAGGATCACCGCAATGGCGGCAAAGTGAACATTGCCGATTTCCAAAGTTTTGCCTTTTCGCAGGTCTTTGGCGTATTCCTCCGGGAGAGAATAAGATGTTTTTGGATTTTCTGTATTACCGAACAATCCCAACAGCCCAATGACCCCATGATCTGCGAGGGCTTGTACCCCATCACCTGTGGTTTGACACCAGTGAATCGTGGTCGTCTTTGCCAAAACAGCGGGGGAAGCAAAGCGAAGGATCTCTTCATGGACTTTTTTGCAATCCTCATAAACTTCTTCGTAATCGGAGAAGGCATAGGGATCTACGATCTCACAGTCGGAGTGAAAAGACAGCTTCAGCCAGTCTGCGTTTTCTTCCCATTCGTCATAATATGTATCCGGCATCATGGAAAGGTTAAAATCCCCGGTACGATAAAACAGGTTTAGTTGTATTTTTACCCCAAACTCCTCATGGAGCCGTCGATACATGGCCAAATAAGGATGATCAAAAATGCTTTTGGGTTGGGTTCTTGCAATTTCCATCAGGAACCGTATATTGTCATCTACGGTAAAGCAATAAGTTTTCATGAATTTCCCCCTTATGTGCTATGCATACCGGAACCATAAGGCGGATACCTCATATATGCAGTAGCGAACAATATACTCATAGTAGTGTTTTACAATATAATTATAGCAGAACGCGCCGAATTAGTAAAGGGGGATAAGGATGTTTGATATATTTGGTTTCGTATCAAAACGATCGTGCTGATATTGTGCCGGTGGCCGGACTCGGCTGAAGGTAGGGGTGGAACTACGGCAAACTGCCCCCGGCAGTTTGCTTTGGGTGCGATATAAGATTTTTCCGGATTCTGTTGGTTGTGAGATTATTTGATCTTCGAGTCCGGACCGTTACGAAAAAATCCTGACTCGCCAAAAGGCGAATCAGGATTTTTGGTACAGGTGTTCATAACGGACTTGATTAGAATACTTCGACAGTACACGCATATTCTATAGCTTTATTTAGTGAAATATTCGCCCATGGCGAATGTGAAATAATGACCTGTAGTCATTGTGAAATTTTCTGCTGATGCAGAAAGTGAAATGAAATAAATCCACCCACGCCCGCAGGCATTTCACATGGCGTAAGCCATATTTCACGACCGAAGGTCATTTCACAAATCCGAAAGGATTTATTTCGTTGAAAAACCGCCGATGCAACGCATCGACGGTTTTTCTGGTACGGGTGTTCATAAGGT
Source organism: Faecousia sp. (assembly GCA_045601945.1). GTDB lineage: Bacteria > Bacillota > Clostridia > Oscillospirales > Oscillospiraceae > JAZOXB01. The sequence continues at coordinate 10,470 of JAZSAO010000206.1, forward strand.
CTTTGACCAATTTAAAATGATAACTGAAAATGGTACACATATATCCAAATCCGTAACATTGAATTGATACAAGGAGAGGAAATCAGTTAATGGGGGTTGAGTGATTCACCCAGTCGGCAAAGCGAAGGAAGGCTGCTCTCCCTTTGGGAGTATGCTTATACACACCGGCATCTTCTAATACAGCTGAAAAAACATTGCCGGTTTCTTGCAGAAGGATATCCAAGGCGTTTTCTTCCGTAAAAACATAGCATTGTTTCAGCGTTTGCAACCAATGGGCGTGTTTTTGCAGAGTTTTATCGGTAGAAATATCTCTCCCCTCCACCGCTGCTTTTGCTAAGTCATTCAATTCCTGCTTTAAGCGACTGGGCAGCACAGCAAGGCCCATAACCTCAATCAGACCGATGTTCTCTTTCTTAATGTGGTGTTTGTCTGCATGGGGATGGAAGACACCGAGAGGATGCTCTGCTGTGGTAATGTTACAGCGTAGAACCAAATCCAACTCATAGTCCTCTCCTCTGCGTCTCGCAATAGGGGTGATGGTATTATGGGGTTGCCCGTCGGAGTAGGCCACAATGCCGACACTTTCGTCACTATAACTACGCCAGCTACTCAAAATGATGTCAGCCAGCTCTGCGACCCGCACACGATCCCTACCGCACAGACGGATGACGCTCATGGGCCATTTGACAATGCCTGCTCGGATATCCTCGAAGCCGTGGAAGGAAAGTGGTGTTTCTATGGGTGCGATTTCCATGGCGAAGGTGTAGCGGCCACCCTGAAAATGCTCATGGCTGAGAATCGAACCGCCGACAATGGGCAGATCTGCATTGGAACCTACAAAGTAGTGTGGGAAGCGGTGGACGAAGTCCAGCAGTTTCTCAAAGGCGGCCTTGTCGATCTTCATAGGAATGTGCTCTTCGTTGAATACAATGCAGTGTTCGTTGTAGTAAACATAGGGCGAATACTGCAAGTACCAATTTGCACCGCAGATATCAATGGGGATAATACGATGATTGCCGCGAGCCGGATGATTCATGCGGCCGGCATAGCCCTCGTTTTCACGGCACAGGGCACACTTCGGATAGGTAGTTTGGGGGGCATTTTTTGCGGCTGCAATGGCTTTGGGATCTTTTTCCGGTTTGGAGAGGTTGATGGTGATGTCCATCTCGCCAAATTCACTGCGATACTTCCAGCGCATATCCTTTTTGATACGGTAGAGTCGAATATAGTCTGTGGCACAGCTTAATTGGTAGTACCAATCCGTAGCCATAATCGGGGACTGTGCATACTTTTCACGGAAACTGCGAATCACTTCTCGGGGCATGGGGGTAATTGCCCCCATGATTTGCGTATCAAAGAGATCTTTGGCAGTGATATTGTCGTCGCACAGCTCATTTTCAACAGCATAGGCAAGGATGCCTGCCAAAATTTCCTCCAGTTCTTCCGTCTGCGGCTCGTCACTGGGTTCGTAGCTGTCCTTGTGCAGAATGTCAAGTAGGCGATTGGTCAAAACCTGATGATCTTCCGGTTCGGCAAGCCCGTTGTTCATGGCATAAGAAACCAGGGAGTCGATGTAGGTATCAAGCTTCATTGTGCAACCTTCCTTTCAGTGCTGCCCTTCGGCACGGATCGTGTCTGTTGGAAGCCGGTTATTACAGATTGTACCAACGAATCTCATTGGCATCAAGGTGAAGCGTAAAGCTGTCCTTGTCGGTATAGATTACGGTATCCTGGGGCACATAGGTATTATTCACGACACAGTATTTGCCATTGGCAACGAAGGCGTGAACTTCTACATTATAGTTTGTAGAGAACCACTTATGGAGGATCTCCTCACCGTGAGCAGCCCACAGAATGGCGCGGTACAGGACACGGCTGTTCTCGAAGGAGTAGGGAAGACCGGAGATATACACACTACGACCCTTGCCGAAGCTGTTGGTTGCCATCTGGACCTCTTTTTCCTTCTGGACCAGAATATCCGTTCCCTCATATGCATAAATGTTCTTCTTGCCTACGCCGAAGTCCACCTCTCCTGCAACATCCGCAAGGATGAAGTGATCGGGATTTTGAGACCAGTTGTACTTGTCGTAGTTCAGGGTGAAGCCGGTTTCCTTTTCCACACCCAGTACGGAAGCAAGCTGTAAATAGTGCCCCTGATACTGGTGGCCGGAGGGCTCGCCAACGCCGATGAAGCCGCCACCGTTGTGGACAAACTTGCGGATAGCAGAGGAGATCACAGCATCCTCCCATTCAGCACCGCCGGTATGGGCCGTATCGCCGTCACCCACGTTGATGATGACGTCGATGGTATCCAGAATGGCAGGATTTTCCCGGATATCGTCGAAAGAGATGAACTTCACATCGAAGGGAGCGCCGGACAGGGCTTCAATGAT
>JAZSAO010000207.1:0-4344 GCA_045601945.1 Faecousia sp.
TGGTAAAACCGGCCTTCAGGAGCAGTTTTACGATGGAAATGCCCGCCGCACCTGCACCGACAGTAACGATTTTTACATCTTCTTTTTTCTTTCCAACTACCTTTAGAGCGTTGGTCAGACCTGCTAAGACCACTACGGCAGTACCGTGCTGATCATCATGGAATACGGGAATATCGCACAGTTCCTTCAGTTTGCTCTCGATTTCAAAGCACCGAGGGGCGGCAATATCCTCTAAGTTGATCCCACCGAAGGAACCGGACAGAAGATACACTGTCCGCACAAATTCTTCCACATCCTTGGTCTTAATGCACAGAGGGAAGGCATCTACATTACCGAAAGCCTTAAAGAGAGCGCACTTTCCTTCCATAACCGGCATACCGGCTTCAGGGCCGATATCTCCCAAGCCCAGCACTGCAGAGCCGTCTGTAATCACCGCACAAAGATTATGACGACGAGTCAGGTCAAAGCTCCGATCCGGGTTGTCCCTGATCTCCAAACAAGGCTGTGCCACACCGGGTGTATATGCCAATGACAGATCCTCTCTGTTCTCTAAAGGCACGGTGCATACAACTTCGATCTTGCCCTTCCACTCCTCATGGAGTCGGAGGGATTCTTTTCTGTAATCCATATTAATATTCTCCTTTATTGGTTGAAATAAGCCCGTGCACTGTCGCTGTAGGCAAAGAGAGTCTTGCAAACAATCAGAAGCTGTCCGGGTTTGCCGTTGCCGTAGGTATCGGCAGTGTAGTGCAGGGTGTTGGAAACAGGGGTGTCTCCTTCCATCACCTGTACAGTCACAGGAGTGCGGAGTTCTGCAGCTAAGAGGCCGTAGTAGGAAAAAGCATAGAGACTGTCAGCTTCCTTATAGGTCTCTATCTCCTCTACTGTCTCGGTTCTCTCCTGCCCTCCAAGATCTGTATAGGATGCTTTCAGAGACAGGGCCGAAATCTCTCCCTTGTAGTTTGTCAAATCAACGATATACTTGATCCCAACCTTAGATTGGAGATCTAAGGACTTTCCCTTCCAAAGAACTGTGGGAGACTCCAATTCTGTCCCTTCCTCATTTAAGGAACCAAAGGTAAGAGACCCAATGTCGGACAAGTAAGCCATCTGCTCCTCTGTCAGTTCCCGATCTGCAAGGCAGTCTGTGCGGTAGCCCTTAAGTGTCTGCACTGCGGAGCCATAGCGCAAGAGGTCTGCGCACAGAGTCTTTAGGCTCTGTGGCATGGAAACCTTCCCTAACTGAGAATAAGCATAAGTCGCGATGCTGTAGGTGTCTGTGGGAGAATAGTAGATCTGTCCGTCCTTGGTACCGTAGAGCACCGTGGTGAGCTCATTGGTCATGTGGATGGCCGTGAGACCTTCTAAGGTAAAGTAATAATAACTTCCGTTCAGCACAGGCTTCAGGGTAATAACCTTCTCTTCTCCAAGGTCATTGCCCACATAGTCATAGTAGCGACACCGGGCATAAACAGTATCCATATCAAAACCTTCCAGCGCCGTCACAGGCACCGCAAAATTGACGGAAATATCACTTGCCAGATTCAAGGTATGCCCCAACTTAAAGTTCTCTTCCAACTGAGGCTCCTTGATGCCATCGGAGCCGATATAGATATAGTCCACCGTCACCTTTCCGGAAGCATTGCCCATCACATTCCGGAAGCGGAAGCCGAAGGCTTGGAGCTCCTGTGCAGATCGTAGAGCCTCGGTGGCAGGGATCCGCAGGGTAATATACTCCCCTGCTACATAGGTATAGGTAGCACACATATCCGAAGCGGCACCGTATACCCCATCCTTTTGGTAATAATACTCAAAATACACATCCGGCGTTTTCCCTTCCGGGACAACGCAACCTTCAACCTTAAAGCAAATTTCTACATAGTCAATCTCCGACGGATCGTAGGATAGGGCGCCAAATCGGCTGTCCGTGGCGGTAGGAGCTTTTCCGTAGGCACTTGTCAGCTTCATCCATGGACCGTAAACCTCGCTCCCGGATGCTCCGCTGTAGCCCTGCCCCACAGCAACGGTCAGGGTGCCCGCTTGGTTATCTATGGCAAAATCGGAGGTCGTATCCGTATAGCCCGTTGCCCAATAGCCCCTGCCCCAGGAGCCGTCGGAGGTCATGTCAAAATTCCGATACCCGTAGTTAGGATCTGTATAGCGGTACTTGTCCTCGTCTGTGTCAGAGAAATCAAAGAACAGGCCGTCCCCGAAATGACGGGCATCCCCACAAACACAGAGTCCCTTGTCATCATAAATATGTCCCACACGAATCTCCTCACTGCAAGAGGCGCAGGTCTGAGCGTGAGTACCATCGGGATATAGGGTATAGCCTTGTCCCGTCAGCTTGTGGTCACAGGCTTCTGCTACCATTAGGAGGCAAGTAGGCAGAAGTCTCTGTCCCCCGGAATCGGAGGGAGAATTCTGCACGATCAGATCCCCCGTAGAATTATAACGGGAGGCCATGACCGTAGAGCCGCCACCGTCCATATTCATGGCATTGACGCACCCGGCGGCGTACATAATCTCTCCCATTTCGTGAATAGTGAGGCCGGAGGAATAGGGCTCCTGTCTGCCGTCAATGGCAAGCCAGACTACCGTTCCGTCTTCCTTCAGACCAATGGCAGTACGGGGCGCAAGGGTCTCGTCGTCATTGGTGGTGATCAGTTCTCCGTCCCGTACCAGCCACTGATAGCCGGAAACCGCTTCCTTCACATCTGTCAGGGGATAGCCGAAAGGGCGCATAGCAAAACTCCCGTCCTTGAGAACCGCAAAATAAGGGGCTCCGTAATGGACACTGTAAGTCTGGATAATATTGCTCTCTAACACCAAAGTTCCTCTGGGTTGGAAGGTTTCTGTATTAAAGAAATTGCCGTTAGTGACCATAAGAACCTTATCCCCTGTGGCAGCCTCATAAGCGGCGGCATGGTCCGTCGCAACCATACGGCTAAAGTGCATAGACAGTCCGGCAGTTTTTCTGCTTTCCGGGGTACTTCCCTTGGTATAATAGCTTGCATAAGAAGCCTTGAAGGTCACCTTGGCAGAGGGAGATACCGTTGCCATAACCCCTGCGATTTGGGTATTGTCTGTCTTGTTTTTCAGGAAGATCCGACTTTGTGTCACTCCGGAGGTAATTGGGGTCACAGACTGAGACAGGAAGGTCTTATCCTCATGGCTCTTCATCACAAAGGAAGACGCCGCTCCCATATATATATGGTCAATATAAATCGTTCCATTACTGCTCTTAATATTGCGGAAACGGAAACCAAAGCCCTTCAGTTCATCGGCATTTTTAAGCTTAGAGCTGACAGGGAAGCTAACGGTCATATATTCTCCATCATGGAAGGTATAGATAGCCTTCATATCGTTCCCATAGCCATAACTGCCACCGGACAGGTAGTAATATTCAAAGATGATCTCCGGGGTTTTGCCCGTAGGCACAGAGCATCCCACCAGCTTAAACCGGATATTCACAGTTTCTACCCCGGAGGGATCAAAATTCAAGGGGTAGAGATCGTAGCTGTTTGCATTATAGCTTGGCATCTTTCCATGGGTATTGGTGATCTTGATCCAAGGGCCATAGGTACCGCCGGAATCCTTTCCATCCGTTACCTTAACCCGTAGGGTGCCCCCGGAATTTACAATGGTGTATGCTGTGGAAGAACCGTTGTAGGCCGTTGCCCAGTAGCCGTTGGCTTCTTGGTCATAGTTAAAGCCACCGTAAGACGCACCCTGATAGCGAGTCTGATCCTTTTCTCGATTGTCAAACTCAAAAAGCAGATCCGTGCTGTCATTGAGTTTCCCTGTATAGGATTTAACAGTCTCTTCCCGTCCCTGCATAGACACACCAAGCACACCGGACACAGTAGGCAAAAGGATCGCCAAAACCAGCAGGAAGGAAACAATTTTTCTCACCATAAACCACATGCCCCTTCTTTCTCTATAGATACTTCCATTTTACCCCACAGGAAAATCATTGTCAAGAAAAACCGCAAAGGGATTGCCCTCTGTATGTGTCAAGTAGAAGTTGGCAAATTTGTTTTCGGTTTTTTCGGCTTTATTCTATGATGGTGTAAATGAGTCAGCAACCCCAACCATCGACGGCCGACCTTGACAGGAGGATGCCGGTCTGTTGGGTATAATGTGGCGAGGGGCTACGGGGTCAGATATTATTACATCCTCCCTCGCTTTTTCCATGGTAACAGACCTCCAACCTCCTGTCAAGTCAACCTGCTCCGCAGGCGGCTAATCTGTTCCGTATCAAAATGCTATGGCTCGGGATCTGCCAAGGTCAGATTTTTCATTGCTGAGCATGGAAACAGTATGAATGAGTTTATCTTATTT
>JAZSAO010000208.1:0-10880 GCA_045601945.1 Faecousia sp.
GTCTGGAAGATGGTGAACTTATCCTTGCAGGGCTGTGCATTGTAGGGGCAGAAAGCGGTGCAGTTGCCGCACTCGTTGCACATCTTGTCTACGTGGAGGATCTGAGTTCTGCCGTCGGCCAAACGGATGACTACGTTAGCACGGTTGGGGCAGACATCTGCACAGTTCTGGCAGACGGTGTTGCAGCTCAGGCAACGGTCGCCTTCGCAAGGAGCATCGGCGAACATGGCCAGAGTGCCCTTCTTAGCAATGGCTTCTGCCTCGGTGGGATAAGCCTCTGCGGGGATGTCGTATTCGTACTTCTTGCCGATCACAGCCTGAGCAAAAGCGGCGGCATCTGCGATACCCTCGACAACCGTTGCGGGGCCACGCATTGCATCACCGGCGGCGAATACGCCATCGATATTGGTCAGGAAGCCGGGACGGCCCTTCTTATCCAATTCGATGCCGTTAGCGGCAAAGAGTGCATCGTCAACCTGCTCACCGACTGCAGAAATGACCAGATCGCAATCGATCTCAACGGTCTCACCGGTGGGAACGGGGCTTCGTCTACCGGATGCATCGGGTTCACCCAGCTTCATCTTGTTGCAGATCAGCTTGCCGTCCTTCTGTGCCACGGGAGCCACCAGTTCCAAGAACTGTACGCCGTCTTCGATGGCCAGTTCAAGTTCTTCTGCATCAGCGGGCATATACTTTTTGGTACGACGGTAGACAAGGGTGGAGGATTTAGCGCCTGCGCGTTTTGCTACACGAGCGGCATCCATAGCGGTGTTACCGCCACCGATAACTGCTACATGACCCAGTTCACCGCCGCGGCCTGCCTTCATGTCTTCCAGCCAGCCAATAACGCCACGGACGTTGCCTTCCAGATCCAACTTTCCGGCCTTCCATGCGCCAACAGCATAGAGGATATGGGTGTAGCCCTGAGCCTTCAGTTCCTCTACAGAGGGAGCCTCGGTGTTCAGCTTAACTTCTGCGCCGTATGCCATCATGAGGGCAATGTCCTTATCGATGGCTTCTGCGGAAATACGGAATTCGGGGATAACGTGACGAACGATACCGCCCAGCTTGTCGGTACGCTCAAAGATGGTGCAAGCAACACCGGCTCTGCCAAGGAAGTATGCTGCAGCAATACCGGTGGGACCGCCGCCGATGATAGCGGCCTTCTTGCCCTCTACGGGTTCGGGCTTTACGATGGAAGCCATGAGGGCATCATAGCCCTTTTCTGCGGCCAGAAGCTTGGTAGCGCGAATCTGTACGGATTCGTCGTAGAAGTTACGGGAGCACTTGCCCATGCAGCGGTGAGCGCAGATCGTGCCCGTGATGAAGGGCAGGGGATTCTTTTCTGCGATCAGCTTCAGAGCCTCGTTATACAGACCCTTCTTGCACAGTTCTACATACTCGGGAATGTCCTGAGCAATGGGGCAACCGCCCTTACAGGGAGCGATGTAGCAATCCAACCAAGGCACACGCTCCTCGTTCTTACGGGAGGGCAGGGGTTTGATGGGCTTAACATGGTGGTAGTCGGTACGGCAGTACAGGGACATCTTGGCGATAGCGTGGGTATCGGTACCCTCAAATGCCTTGAATTCCATACTCTGTACCTTTTCGCACATCTGAACCAGACGGTTGTATCCGCCGGGCTTGAGGATGGTGGTAGCAACGGTAATGGGCCAAATGCCTGCAGCGAAGAGTTCGTCGCAGTTGAAGTATTCGGCACCGCCGGCGAAGGAGATCTTCATCTTGCCTTCGAACTGTGCGGAAATTCTGCGGCACATCTCGATGGTCAGGGGGAACAGTGCGCGACCGGACATATACATTTCGTTGTTGGGCAGTTCCCCACGGGTGGTGTCTACGGGGAAGGTGTTAGACAGCTTCAGACCGAATTCCAGACCGGTCTCATCTGCCAGAGCCTGCAGACGCTCAAACATGGGAACGGCATCCTTCCACTGCAGGTCCTCGTTAAAGTGATGATCATCGAATACGATGTAATCATAGCCCATGGAGTCCAGAATGTTCCGTGCATCCTGATAGCCCAGAATGGTGGGGTTGCACTTTACGAAGGTGTTGACCTTCTTTTCGCTGATCAGGTAGGAAGCGATCCGCTCGATCTCATCGGGAGGACAGCCATGGAGGGTAGACAGGGTAACAGAGCGAGAAACACGGGGAGAGATGCCTGCGATGAACTCGGCTTCTTCGGGGAAGAGCTCCGTCAGAACAGCCTTGCACTCTGCGAAAATGGGAGCGCGGGTAGCATCCTTCATGGACTCGATGTAGTTGTCGATCTTTTCGCCCTTAATACCTGCCAGATCGTAGCCGACAGACATATTGAATACGAAGCCATCGGGATCACCGTAGCCCCATACCTTAGCCATAACCTTCAGAGCGCACCATGCTTTGATGTACTCATCCAGAGCCTGACGGACTTCCAGTTCCGTAGACCATTCCTGATTGTAGCCTTCGTCATCCGCTAAGATGCAGGGACGGGGAACACAGCGGGCCAGATCTTCGCCGTCCATCTGCTGAACGGTCTTAACCTCGAAGAAACGAGCACCTGCCACATAGGAAGCAATGATGTTCTGTGCCAGCTGGCTGTTGGGGCCGGCAGCGGGACCGAAGGGAGTTTCGATCTTCTCACCGAAAATGGGGAGTGTCTTAGTGGGATCTGCCTTGTATTCCTTATGGATACCGAAGATCTCTTTGTTGTTTTCGCGCTCGGTAATGATCCAGCGCATTAAGTCCTTAAAGGGAATGGGATACATTCTTTCAGACATAAGTAATCCTCCAAAAGTGTTTTAGAAAGTGTTTTAAAATAAGTATTTTGTCCAAAAATGCTGTAACAGCAGGACGGCGGCGGAAAAGCCGAAAAGGTTCAAAATAGAAAAGTATTCGAAGGGATAGAAAATAGAGTCGGGGACTAACAGAAGCGCGGTGAGAAACAGGAAATACAATCCGTAAAGGCCACAAGTGATACCATATGTACTGATAAGCAGAGTTTTTCCACGTTCATTGTCATTGTTGATCTTGAACCATGCGATAATTCCGATGATTCCCTGAATAACGGTAACAACCATCATAAAGAAATAGAGCGCATCGTAGACATAGGTGGTATTTAAAAGGTTCATGTCAATGATATCCCGAATCGGCCGCAGTACGGAGTAGATGAGAAGCCAAAACAGAGTCCATTTACAGAGTTTTTCCGGAATAGTCATGACTTGTGTCCTCCTCTGTATGGATCAGTAGGTGCAGTTGTTCAGAGCACCCCACAGCTTCTTGGATTCTTCCAGAATACGTGCGTTGACAGCTTCCTCGTCGATGCCTACCAGCTCACGGTCCTTCATGAGAATCTTGCCGTTTGCGATGGTGGTCTGGCACTGTCTGCCGGTCATGCCGAAGAGCATATGGCCATCGATGTTTGCATGGTCGAAGGGAGTGAAGGGCTTGTAGTCCATGACGATCACATCAGCGGCTGCCCCTTCTTCCAGAACGCCCAGCTTGGTGTCGAAATACTTCTCACCGATGAGAGCGTTGTTCTTGAAGAGCATATCGGTAACCTCGCACCAGCCTACATTGGGCAGGCAAGCGTTCTGACGCTGTGCGCAGAGGGCGACCTTGATGGATTCCAGCATATCGTTGGTATAGGCATCGGTACCCAAACCGAGGAGAATGCCGGCCTTATGGAGTTGGAGAACGGGGCAGGTACCAACAGCGTTGCCCATGTTGGATTCGGGGTTGTTGACGACCATGGTGTTCGTAGCCTTGATGATCTCGATTTCTGCAGAGTTGACATTGATGCAGTGACCCAGAATGGTCTTGGGACCGAGAATGCCGTGATCCTGCAGACGCTGTACGGGACGGCGACCGTAGTTTTGGAGGGAGTCATAAACGTCGTTCATACCCTCGGAAACATGGATGTGGTAGCCGGTTCTGCCGTTGTTGGCTTCTACCATACGTTCAAAGGTCTTATCGGAAATGGTGAACAGAGCGTGGCCACCGAACATGGCTGCCAGCATGGGATCCTTCTGCTGTTCGCAATAGGAGATGAAATCTGCATTTTCCTGAATGCCTTGGAGGCACTTTTCTTCGCCGTCGCGGTCGGAGACTTCGTAGCACAGGCAGGAACGGATGCCGAATTCCTTAGCAGACTTTGCAATTTCGAACAGGCTACCGGGGATTTCGCCGTAGGAAGCGTGATGGTCAAAAATGGTGGTAACACCCTGCTTGATGCAATCGATATACAGAGCATCGGCGGAAGCCTTGGTGCCGCCCAGCATCAGCTTACGGTCGATAGCCCACCACTGGCCGTCCAGAACTTCGTAGAAGTTGGTGGCATTGTAGCCCTTGATGCTCAGACCACGAGCGAGGGCGGAGTAGATGTGCGTATGGGCATTGATGAGAGCGGGCATGATCACGCCACCCTTGGCATCGATAAATTCTGCTTCGGGATACTTGGCACGGAGTTCGGCGGTGGTGCCGACTTCCTTGATTTTGGTGCCGTCGATGACAACACCGCCATCGGGCAGATAGGGATGGGTTTGGCTTCTGGTAATCAATTTACCGTTTGCAAGAATGTACATTGTTTTTACCTCCTGTTTGGGTTAGATAAAGAAAAATGGGGATGGTGAACCTATATAAATCAGTTCAACATCTCCACTCAATGATGATTGAGTGATAGTCGTCAAGCCCGTGCGCGCAGCACTTCGTTACAGCTATCAATCTTCAATTGCATATATATTATATCGTGAAAAGGCGGTCTTTGCAATGCCCCAAATCTTACAAAAATGATCAGCCCTTTTTGGGCAGATTGACGGAGCATAAAATATGAGAAGGATCGAGTAAAAATAAGATGAAACAAAGCTAATAGATGACGAATTTGTTTTGAAAATTCTTACATCATCCTATGATTAAGGTAGAATTCAGGTTGCAATGTTGGATATTTGAGAAAAAATGGAAATTAGGTCTTGACAAAAGATGGCTATTCGCATAGAATAATAATCAGATAATATGCAGAGGGGGAAATACTATGCATTTGACTATTGCCGAACGTAAAGTCATGGAGACCGTTTGGAACGGTGGAGATATGACTGCTAAGGAAATCGCGGCTTCCCTTAAAGACTCCGCTCAGTGGAGTAAGACCACCAGCTATACTATGATTACGCGGTGTGTTGATAAGGGATATCTGGTCCGCAAGGATCCTCATTATGTATGCGCTGCAAAGGTTAGCAGAGAAGAAGTTTCTCGTTGGGAGACAGAAGAACTTCTGGAGAACAATTTTAAGGGATCGGCAGATTTGCTGGTAGCCGCACTGGTAGACCAGAAAAAGCTGTCCAAGAGAGACGTTGAAAAACTCTGCAAGCTGGTAGAAGGCATCGAAGACTGATTTGTGCAAACATTTCCATAGAACCATAGGCTGTGAACAGTGGGATAATTTCGATTATCTCACTGTTTTCTTTTTAGCGGCTAAGGCGATCAAGCGTATAATACTGTTTCTTGATAAAAAGGTTAGAAAACCATTTTATCGCAGGATAAATATCCAGCACCGCCTTAGGCGGAAGAAACAGTATTACAGGTTATTTCTTGGCGGCAAAGCCGCCATGCCGCTTATTAGCGGCATAATAAAACGGTCAATCCGTTTTATTAGAAATAAGTATAAAGTCCGGAAAAGGGGTAGTGACTTATAGCCCTATAGCAGTTGTTACAGTCTGTTGTGTCAGCCTTTTTCTGGAAAAGTTTTGATTATTTTCAATCTCCGTTAAACATAGTATCCTCGTAGGCATCCAAAGCAATAGAAGACCAGCCTTTCCGCATCAATCGTTTCTCCGATGCGGTGAGGCTGGTTCATTTATGGATTTTTTTGGTGGGTGTCTTGATGCTGTTTCAGCGCCGCAAAACGCAGCATCTGCTTTCTGGAAGAGATACCCAACTTGCTGTAAATGTTTTTGTTATGGTATTTCAGTGTATTTTCGGAAATTCCAAGGATCTCTGCAATCTGTTTGGCATTCTTACCGGCTAAGTACAGTTCGTAGACTTTGTATTCCGTAGGGGTTAATGTACCCAAATTGCAGAGGAAGAATTCATATTCCTCTAAAACGATATCCCGGTGTTGGGCAGTCGTAAGCTGCTCCAGCTCTCCTTGCACCAAATCCAACTGACGCAGAGCCGTTTCGTAATCTTGCTGGGTCTTGGTTGCATTGGCCTCGGCAGCTTGCCGCTCTTGCTCCAACTCTTCCAGCCGTGCTTCGTAGGCCACATCCCGTGCTTCCAGAAAGGCAAATAAGTCATCAATCTCCCGGATATTCGTTGGATCTCCACCCATATCTCTCGCCTTTACCTGTTCAATCCGCTTCAGGATGGGAGAAACATATTTATGGCTCATAATCACACAGCACACCAATGTTAAGGCACCTAAGATCAAAAAGAACATAGCGTTTTGCAACTGTCCCGCTCGGATAAATTTTTGATACTGTGCTTCTGGCATCATCATCGCCACTGTGAAAGCATCATTGCCTAAAAAGATGTCCCTGGTAATACCTATACAGCTTTCCGTACCAAAATCAAATTGTGTATAATCCGATTTGGGCATGATCCGAAGACTGCTGTTCGTATTGCAGGTTTGGTAGCGGTTGGAATTAAACTGTCCGTAATAGTCACCCTGATGCCGATCGATCAGGCCGCAAACCAACTGACCCCAGCGAGGATCCTCGGTTTTATGGGACAAGCGAAAAAGAAGATCGCTGATCTCAAAACCGCAAACACCGATGATCTGATCCTGTCTGTCCCGCAAGGGCACATAAATGTATCTCGCCTTTTCCCATGTTTCGGGAATTTCCACTACGGAGCTTAGAACATAGTGTACACCATCGGAAAAAACACTTTCACAATCCTCAAAAAAATCTGTTCTGTTTTCGTTGTTCCAGCCACTGTGGAAAGTCAGGTTGTTATCCTTTCCCGTGGTGTAGGAACCACGGTATAAAGTAAAATCATTGTTGACAGTATTTTCGGAGGATAGATTTACATATTTCAGATAAATACCGTTGAAAAGCGGTGTTTCTGAGGCACGATTGACGGTAGTGTTCAAAATATAAAATGCCCCACTGGCCGGTGCAACCTGCATATTCAAGTATACCGTGTCGTACAACTCTTGCTGTAACTCGGTAAGTACCCGGGTATTATCCTGTAGATTGTCAAAATGCAGTTGATGTTCTATCAGAAAGCTTTGAATCTGAGACTCCAACTGATGGGAAAAGGATATTGCACAAGCAGCCAGTTCATCACAATCGCGTTCAATATCATCCGCACTGTTAGCCAGCAAGGTATCCAAATCCCGCATAATTTGCACATTGGTAGAATTCATGACACCAAACAGGTTCAAAAGCACCACGGTCAAAGCCAAAAAGGTGGCAATACCTGAGATAACATACAGCAGAAACCGTTTTCGCAAGGAAAGACTTTCGGTCCGAAAGTGCTGGAGCAGAAGTTTGAAACGAACCTTTTTCATCGCTTAGCCTCCCGCACCATAAAAAGACTGTTTCAGCATATCCAGGGAATCGTCCGTCAACTCATTCAGAACGATTTCAGGATTCTCGCCGCTACGCACCCTCTCAATATACTGACCGTGTGCGGCTCTTAACACAAGCTTAACCGACTCCTCAAAGCGGCTTTGTATATCGGACGCACCATTAAAAACGGGAATGGATAATAGGGAGTATTCCCGGATCATAAGGCTTGCGGTTTCATATAGCTGTCGATAGTTTTCTTTTTGTACCAACTCCGGATCTGTCAGCAACCGCTCAAAAGCGGCATCTGTCACAGGGAGGTAACCTGCTTCCGTTACAAAGCGCAGATTATGATCCTCCTCAGTCAACCACTTTGCAAAGACCGCAGCTGCATAGTTCTTTCTCTCGTCACTGCTTCTGATGGCAAAGAGACCGCCGCCACGGTGAACCGCACCGGAAACATCTTCCGAAAACAGAGGATATGGCATGGAGATGATCTCGACTTCCCGGGTAGTATTGTCCGGATAGATCACTTGATCCGGCTGATACAGGATATCTGCCGTAGAACCGATATTGGAGATGATCTCAACCGTTTTCCACCGGGTAGCGGCATAACCGTCATCCAAACAGATGCCTCCGCAAATGGCTGTCCGTGCTAATAATTCCCAAGCAGTCTCAAAGGCCGGATCATCCAACTGCAACTTGCCTTCGCGGATAAATTCCCCACCGTAGGCCTTTGTTCCAACCATGGCATAATGATAAAAATCGTTAAGCTGAACAAACTGTTTGCCACCGGACCAGTCAAAATAGACCTTTGCCGCATCAAAGAGTCCATCGTAGCTTTGCAGCTGTTCCATGGAAACACCTGTCTGTGCACTGAACTCTGTAAATAAGGTTTTGTTCAGATAAAGAGCCTCTGTAGACTTGGCAATGGGTAAGAGGAATAGCTGGGAATCAAAATACCCCTCTTGCAGAAACTCTTGCTTAAAAGCAGTCAGCTCCTCTTCGGAGAAATACCGGTTCCAAGCAAGCAGACGATCCGTTCCTACGATTTGAGCCACTCTGGGATAGGCGGTAAACAGATCCGGAAGTTCTTCGGCACCCGGCTCTCCATTGACGGAGGCGGCTAATGCCTTGTCAATGGCCGAGGAACTGGTGACAGACACCACATTCACTGTAATACCGTTTTCCTTACCCACGGTATTATTAAATTCATCAATGGCGGTATTGAAAGGTGATTTGGTTTGGCTTCCGTATACATGCCATATGGTCAGGGTAACCGGATTTGCCGAGGACGGTCTATCCGCCCGGGTACAGCCTGTCAGATGCCATAGCAAACAACTTATTGCCATCAAAAATATAAAAATTCGTCTTTTCATAAAAATCCCTCCGAGTATCCTACCCAAATTCCCACCCTTTTGAAGAAAAAATATTGCATCCCTACCCAATTTGCGTTGTTCGGGTGGGGCGAAATCCGGGGAAGTCCTTATAATATAAAGTGCAAGGTTTGAAGGAGGGTATAGAGCCTGCCCTGATATATGGGGGGTACCCCATGATACCGCAAGTATCATGTGCTGTGTCAACGCGCCAACGAACACACAGCCCACCCCTTACTTTATTATCTTATCACGACGCAGAAAAAAAGTCAATAAATCAGCCGGCAAAACAAACAGCAGATCTTCCTACAAGGGTATCGCCCCCCGGAAGAACTGTTCTGTCAATTTTTGAACAAGGAGGTATTCATGTGTCCATTTTCGACCGTTTGAAGAAGGTGGCAGCAACCACTCCAACAGAAACGACTGCTGACACGGTGCAGAAAAAAACTTTCTCCTTTTTGGCTCTGCCGGAGAGCCTTGCTGAAATGCAGGCTCTTCCTGAAGCCACCTTGGAAGATCCCTTCCAGACTGCAGCACTGACGGTATGTGCACTGTGTGCATATGCTGCTGACAAATGTATTGGAACGAAAATGCTGAATTGGCTCCGTGGTCCCCGACCTCTCAGCCCTCATGATCTTTCTTTCCTGAACGACCGTTTTCGGGGTGGAAGCAACATTCCGTTCTCTTACTTCAAGGGCGCTGTTCCGGAGAGTGACTATGTTCCATCGCACCCCTATACGATCATAATAGAGGCGGGTCCCTATGCAGATGCAAACCCCGGCTACAAGAAACTGCACATCCGCAGCGGTGGAGCAGATCATCCCCGTGAGATCATTCTGCGACAAAAGGCTGACGGCACATGGCTGTTGTGGGATCAGTTCCTGATGGTAGGAATCCGTCAGGCAAGGTCAGAAGATCCCTGGGCATAAGTGCTTTTCTGAATGGGGTGACCCATTTGACAACAACATTGGATTGGAGGTTATTTCTAATGGGTTTATTTGATGTGTTTAAAAAGAAGGATTGTGAAATTTGCGGTAAAGAAGTAGGCATGTTCGGCTATAAAAAGCTGGAAGACGGAGAGATCTGCAAGGATTGCGTAAAGCTTCTCTCGCCTTGGTTTGATGATCGTCGCCACTCTACGGTGGATCAGATCAAACAGCAACTTAACTACCGGGAAGAAAACAGAGCGGCACTTCACACCTTCCGCCCTACAGTGGCTTTTGGTGAGCGATATACGCTACGGGCAGAACTGGTAAACGGTGTGCCCACCCGTTTTGTAGTGGAAAGAACCGATAGCTACATAGAAGAGAATGCGGATATCATCAGTTTCCGGGATGTTACCTCTTTTAGTATTGATGTGCAGGAATCAAAACGGGAACTGAAAGCCCGTAACAGCAAAGGGGAGGAAGTCAGCTATAATCCGCCCCGTTATGAATATAGCTATGATTTCTATGCCCGGATCCATGTCAATCATCCCTACTTTAACGAGATCACATTCCGACTCAACCGTGACAGTGTTAATTTGGAAACCGTGGAACGCCGTCCCGGCTTTGGTACCGTGAGAACCGGCTTCGATCCCACATTGTACCCCGAGTACCGGCAGCACCGTGGCGAGTGCGATGAACTGGAAGACCTGTTCCGTGCAGGAATGCAGGCAATGGCGCTGAAGGGATTCACCTCGGTTGTACCACCGATCATGCAGGCAGAACCGGCACCGCAGCCTGAGCCCGTACCGGCACCTGTCGGTCCAAAGTTCTGTCCCAACTGTGGTGCGCCTGCCGACGGCGGAAAGTTCTGCCAAAGCTGCGGTTCCCGGCTATAATCGGTGCAACAGAAAATTTCTGTGCAAAGAGCAGAAACAGGCAAAAGTCTACTTTTTATAGGAACTCAGTATAAAAACAAAAAATAATGAATATCAAGGAGGAAACGAAAATGGCAAAACATAATTGTGCAATCTGTGGTGCAGAGATCGGTTTGCTGTCTGAACAGAAACTGGTGGATGGCAACT